>JBPETD010000001.1:0-102752 GCA_051710285.1 Wolbachia sp. | reverse complement strand
AAAAGTGAAAACGAAAAGCTGAAAGATCAAAATCAACAACTGGAAACACTTAAAAGTGAAAACGAAAAGCTGAAAGATCAAAATCAACAACTGGAAACACTTAAAAGTGAAAACCAAAAGCTGAAAGATCAAAATCAACAACTGGGAACACTTAAAAGTGCAAATAAAGAGCTTAATACAAAACTACAGGAATCTGAAAACAAAAATAAGGAACTTAAGGAAGAATTAGATAGAAAAATCAGTGAAGTTAATATACTTGCTAAGGGAAAAGAGCAACTAGAAGAGAACTTAAATGGTATAAATCAAGCCTTAAATGTAAAGGATAAGGAACTTTGGAACATAAAAACTCAGTTTGCAGAAAAGGAGAGAGAGCTAAATAGTGCAAATCAAAGTGCTCTACAATTAGAACGTGGGCAGGATACAGTAGAGCAACAGCTGAAAGCACTTGAAGACAAAGATGATACCCTGAAGACAGGGCTGCGAGAATCTGAGAGCAGAATCAATGAATTAGAGAGTAAAATTCAGGAGCTAGAGGAGCTTAGAAGTGCAAATGAAAGTCAAATCAAAGATCTGCAGGAACAACTTGAGAACAAAAATAAAGAGATGAAAGATGATAAAAACAGCAAACCTCAAGCAGTAAATGTTCAAGGAGTAAAAAGTAAGGTAAACTATGCCTCTGCTTCTTTCATATTATCTGGAATGTGTGCTGTTGGTTCAAGTTTAGCAACACCTTATTTAGCAATATGTGCTACACTTGCTGTAGCTGCATCGATTTTTCTTGCATTAGGGTGTTACTGTTTATACAAAGCAAATACTACACTTAACAATGTTGAAATTGGTCAACAAGATAACCATCAATTACTTGAAAGTAGTCTGTAGAGTTTTATCTCTACTATTAGCAAGGTTTAAAAGTTTGGGCTTTGTAGTGTGTCGTATTTATTTAGGGCGTGGTAAAGCAAAAGTAGGGTTGGTATTACAGCGCGTAACGCACAGCTGTACGAACGTTGTGATTTGAGCTTACCGCTAGGGTGGTATGCAAGTGTTAAGTATTTGCCATTCAGTAATTTTATTAAATTTGTGAATATAAAAGTAGCTGTTTTATATTAAAATACGACATTTTGATGATTATGTGGAAAGCTGAATCCAAACGCCTTTGACACTGGGATTGTACCGTCTGTTACGCAAACCACCTGCTAGTTACAGTGTTCGTACAGCTATGTGCGTAGCGCTGGAATGGCTTTGTTATAAACTCACTTTTGCTCTATGATTATCTTTTTATGTCATCTTATCTATCTCATCTCACCATTCCGCTGGGTAGATACTACTATAATGTTGATAAGCCTAGTACTCAATAGCTTCACTAAGTCAAGAGAAGTATATAGCTTAACACTCCATTACTCATTAGGTACTTCATCTCAGTTGCAGTTTGTACACAGCACTTAAGTTGAATGGATTGCTCTGAATCGTCCTTTCTTTTTATGATACATTCTAGATTTCCGTTTGGCACTATTTTACCTTTTGTGCTTATTATCTCACTACCATCAAATATTTTTCTGGTTACTCCATCTTGAAATGTAAGCGGAAGAATACCAATGCCAACTAAGTTGGATCTGTGTATACGTTCAAAGCTTTCTGCAATTACAGCTTTAACTCCTAGCAGTGCAGTACCCTTTGCTGCCCAATCTCTGCTTGAACCTATACCATAATCTTTTCCTACAACGACAACTAATGGAACAGCTTCTCTTTTATACCGCATTGCTGCATCAAAAATTGACATAATTTCTTGAGAAGGAATGTGTTTTGTATAACCACCTTCATTGCTCACCATTTCGTTTCTTATTCTGATATTAGCGAAGGTTCCACGCATCATTACGTTATGATTACCACGGCGAGACCCATATGAGTTAAAATCCTGTGGCTCAATTCCAAGACCTTTCAAATATATACCTGCAGGACTGTTTAAAGCAATATTTCCAGCAGGAGAAATGTGGTCAGTAGTTACACTGTCTCCAAATATTGCCAGTATTCGCATACCTTTTATGTCTACCACGTTATTTTTATCATTCTCCATAGATAAATTATCAAAATAAGGAGGGTTCTGTATATAAGTGCTTTCCATGTTCCAGTTGTAGATTTCACTTTTCTCACACTTTATCTTTTGCCAATGTTTGTCACCGGAGAAAACATTCTCATACTTTTGTATGAACATCTCACGCGTTACTACATTTTTAACGCAATCTTCGATTTCACTATTCATTGGCCATATATCTTTGAGGTAAACGTCATTTTCATCCTTATCTTTGCATATAGGATCTTTTGTTAAGTCAATCTGCACAGTACCTGCAAGTGCATACACAACAACAAGCGGTGGAGATGCTAAATAATTGGCTCTGACTAAAGGATGTATTCTTCCTTCAAAATTGCGATTACCAGATAAAACCGCTGCAACGGTTAAGTTTTTGCTTTTGATATCATTTTCTATATTTTCATTAAGCGGACCGGAATTTCCGATGCAGGTTGCGCAACCGTATCCAACCAAATTAAAGCCTAAAGCATTTAGATCTTGCTGTAGTCCTGATTTTTCTAAATATTTTGTTACAACTTGTGATCCAGGAGAGAGAGAAGTTTTAACCCAAGACTTTGATTTTATTCCAAGTTTAATCGCATTACGAGCTACAAGACCAGCAGCAATCATCACACTTGAGTTTGAGGTGTTGGTACAGCTTGTTATTGCTGCAATAACTACACTTCCATCTTGAAGTACATCACTTCCCTTTGACTCACTAATTGAAAATGATGTAGAAAAAGACCCTGCCACTTGTGAGAGAAAAACCTTATCTTGTGGTCTTTTTGGACCAGCCATTACTGGCTCCACGCTCGACAAATCAAGCTCTAGTACGTCAAAAAACGCCAACTCGTCACTGCTTCGCCACAGTCCTTGCTCTTTTGCATAGACTTCAACCAACTTAATTAGCTCTTCCGGCCTTCCGGTTAAGCTTAAATAAGCTAGTGTTTTCTGATCAATAGGAAAAAAACCACAAGTTGCACCATACTCTGGAGCCATGTTGGCTATGGTAGCCCTATCTGCCAAAGATAAATAATCCAAACCATCACCATAAAATTCCATGAATTTACCAACAACACCTTTTGTTCTTAAGATATTTGTGACTGTTAGCACTAGGTCAGTTGCAGTTACTCCTTCTGGAAGTTTTCCAATTAATTTAAATCCTATTACCTCTGGAATCACCATACTAATTGGTTGATCAAGCATCACGGATTCAGCCTCTATTCCCCCAACACCCCAGCCAAGAACTGATAAGCTGTTGACCATAGTGGTGTGGCTGTCCGTGCCAACTAAGGTATCAGGATATACAACCCCATTATCGTTACATACAACTCGTGCTAAATACTCGATATTCACTTGGTGGCAAATTCCTGTGCCAGGAGGCACTACCCTAAAATTTGCGAAGGATGATTCTCCCCATTTCAAGAATTGGTATCTCTCTAAATTTCTTTTTACTTCTAGTTCAACGTTTTTATCAAATGCAGAAACACTTGCATAACTATCCACTTGAACAGAATGATCAATCACAAGATCAACCGGTACAGACGGATTTATTTTGCTTGGATCACCTTCGCTTTTTTTCATATAACTACGCATTGACGCTAAATCGACAATAGCAGGAACTCCTGTAAAATCCTGCATCAATATCCTTACTGGTTTATAGCTAATTTCGTGATCAACGTGTTTCTCAACGCAACTTGCTAGTATTTTTATATCATCAAACTTTACGTTTACTCCATCTTCGTTGCGCAATAAGTTCTCAAGCAACACCTTGAGCGAACAGGGTAATTTAGTTAGATCTATTCCTAAAAATTTACCAGCAGCGCTGAGGCTAAAGTAGCTATATGACTTTCCGTCAATGTTTAAAATTGTTTTTGAATTTAAAGAATTATTCATCATGTATAACCATTATATAAATGAAAGACTCACAATCTTACCATTGCTGCAAAACCTTAGGAATAAACATATTTAATCCTGATTGTCAATAGTAAACTGAGGCTAATCATTTTATGTCAAGTTTAATGAAAGAAAAATAATTGCGATAACTGGCTGAATTCAGATTTTTAGCTATAGAGAAAACCACTTAACAACCTTAATCAATCTACCAATTATAGTATAATGGGGATTTTAGGCCTAATGAAAAGAATTACTACATGAGATTAATAGAACGTTCTCCATATTCGCTAATAGTGGGATAATAAATTGCATTAAGAAGATTGTTTTGCCATGTGTCAGCAATGACAAAGTTAAAAAGTTGATTGCTGAATACAGTGACGTTGATAGATGTTATCTACGTGATCAAACGATACTGACCTGCTGTTGCCTGATAGTAGCTCTTCTGCTACTCTGTTTAGTATGTCTTCTCCCTGGCGTTATATATACCGCAACAACGATATTTACATTTGCGCATGTTTTCGTTAAAAACGCTGTACAGGCAGCATTTTTGCAAAAGCAAAAGAATCTTCTTCTGAGTTTGCTGAAGTTATTACTGAAAAAGCTGTTGGGTCAAATGTCAAAGACAATTCTCAAGAAATCAATAATGCATTAGTTTTACTCACAACTGTACGAACATTATGATTTAAGATTAACCTCAACCAGGAAGGATATCATTCCAGCGCGTGACGCACAACTGTACGAACATTGTGATTTGAGCTTATCACTAGGATATCATGCCAGTGTTTGACACTGGCATCCAGGAATTTTATTAAGTTGGTGAGCATAAAAGTTGTGTTAAAATACACCATTTTTACGGAAGACTGGCCCCAATATCAAGTACTGGAATGACAAGAAATGGAGGTGTTGAGATGACAGGAAGTGGCTACGCATTATAACACCTTCTGGTGAGAGTTGCTCTAAAACTTCAATGTTTGTTCAGTTGTAGAACGACAGTATGATGTAGAGTGAATAGCTTAACCATGAGGTGACAGAATTTTAAGAAAGCCATATTATGGTTAAACAATTTTACACATGTATTGATCTCAATGAGCAACCATATGTGTTAGCCTTTCTAAATGGCAAGTCTGAGAATATACCTAAGTTTCATTTCAGAATATTGCCTAAACTTTGTGGCGTAAATAGAGTAATAGATCTGTTGTTTTACAGGCCACACAGTTATGTAGATAGAAGTAAATCTCTACTTGATGCTCAAGTGGAGAACTTACAACCTTCACAGCAAAAGTTTGTGAATCAGCCATCCACTTTTAGGGGCGGCCATATAAAATAGTTATTGAAGGCGAAAGTAAGTATATGTTTTCATAGTCTTTTCTAACTACTCAGTTAAATATTAATATAAATCATTTTCAATTGGAGCTCATGTAATCATCGGCGTAAACTTGACAAATTTGTTGGATATTGGCAAATTACTCACCAAGATTACGTGTCACTTAACATCGACCAATTTTAAAAGATAGCTCGTCATAGAGCCGATTTATCAATTATTTCGCGGCATTACTAAAAGAGTATTAAAATATAATAAATTCCAATCTAAAAGAATTGCCTGACTTGCCAGAGTGGATAGATGGTACATTAATCGAGCAAAAAAATGGCTGAGTTGAAGAGAAAGCATTATAAAGCTGCACATAACCAAGGTCATTGGCAGAAGCGGAAGTTTGTCGGAAAAGACTTGCCTATGATGAATTATTTATGTATTATCTTACACTAAAACTTCTAAGAGAAAATCACGTAAGAAAAGAGAGAAGAGAATTTGTAATATATAATAAATGTAAAGAGCAAGTTTTAAATGGATTGTCATTCCAATTAACAAACGATCAAATTCGTGAATAGATGAAATTTCTGAGAGACAAAAATTCAAATACCGCATGGTAAGCTTGCTGCAAGGTGATGTCGGTAGTGACAAGACCTCGTGATTATAACTTTTACGATGCTGAGTGTGGTGGAAACAACATGTAGGTAGCTCTAATGGCATCAACTACTATCCTAGCAGAGCAATATTATAATTGGATCAGAAAAGAGGCTTTATCTTGCATCGATATAAAAGTTGCTCTGTTTACTGGTAAAACTACGTGCAAAAAAAAAGACTATCATGAACAAACTTGCGAGTGGTATTTTAAATAAAGTGGTTGGCGCTCATACATTGTTTCAAGCTAATGTTGCATTTAAAAATTTAGTGCTTGCAATCATAGACAAATAACAGCGATTTGTGGTGATGCAGAGAAATCGTTTGGTAGGAAAGTGAGAAATACCAACATACTTTTTGTTACTGCTACTCCTATCCCAAGGAGTTTGAAGCAAGCTATGTACGGCGATGTTAAATGCTCTCGTTTTAAAAGAAAACCAAAATCCAGATTGCCAGTAATAACTGTTACTATGAACACCAAGAGGGTGCCAGATATTATTGAAAAGTTCAATGATACTACAAATAGCGGCGAAAAAGATATTGGATTTTCTGTATATAGAAGAAAACAAAAACTAAATGTTGCTGTAGCAGAGATGTACTTTTAAGGATTGCAAGAAACATTTTTGATAAAGTTGGAATAATACACGCGAAACTAACTCAAAATTAGAAAGATCAAGTCATGTTTTCTTTTAAAAGAAATGAATTTTCCATCCTAGTTGCAACAACTGTAATGGACGTTGGTATAGATGCGCCAGATACAATCATTACGATTATAGAAAATGTAGAGCAATTTGGTTATCGCAGTTACAGCAGTTGAGAGGCAGGGTAGAGCCCCGAGAAAGTAAGTCATCTTTTTGCGTATTACTATACGATAATCTAAGCAAAAGCTCATCTTCGAAGTTAAAGATCATGGTGAGTCACAAGATGGATTTCATATTGCTGAGAAGAACATGACGCTGAGAGGCAGTAGAGATATCATAGGCATAAAACAATCAGGATGTATGAAGTTTAAATTTACTGACTTATATAAAGATATAGAGCTACTCAACTTTGTATACAATAATGCGAAAGGTGCAATTGCTGAGAATAAATCTTTTGAACTACTACTTGATATATTCGAATATAGAAGCAGATTACATTTTCAAAATTTCAGTAAACTTCTTACATAGCCATATGAAAATCAGTAATCCACTCTCTTTATATCATTTCAGAACGTGAAGCACAATTGCACGAACATTATGATTTAGGCCTACTACTAGAATATCATACCAGTGCTTGACACTGGCATCCAGGAATTTTATTAAGTTGGCGAGTATAAAAGTAGCTGTTTTATGTTAGAATATAATGTTTTGATGATTATGAAGGCTTAATCCCAGTGTTGGAACATTTGGATCATACCGTCTGTTACGCAAATTACCTGCTAATTTTAATGTTAGTACAGTTGTGCACGTGACGCTAGAATCTAAGGTAAAAAAATGTAGATCCTGGTGTCAGCTACTGTGATGATGGAAGAAGATGGTGCTGGAATGACAACATTTGTTGTAAAATAAATGTTCGTTCATAAATTGCAACTAGCTGTAAACATTGAAAAATTTACTAAACAAAAGGTAAAGAACCCGTGAATTGGAAGTTTGACTCTATAATACTTTGAATTGGCGCTATAATAATTTACCGACGCTTAGTTTAGGCACGATTTGGCTAAATGTAGAAAAATGAAAAAGACATGAGTCGCTACAATTTGATACAATCCGCTAAAAAATACCCTGAGTTTTACTGAATTTTGTCATTGAGCCTACAGATCAAAAGCAAGTTTCAAGTCAGAAATACCCTTGCTGCTACGGTAACGAAATTATTTGAATTTATCAAGTAGTTTTGTTTCACAACATACCAAAAACTGGCTAGTTATACGATAGTCTGTTCAAGCAACTGTGAACTCTGTTTACAAGACTTAAAGTGTTACGACTGTTCACTATTTGCACAGATTTCATAATTAAATATGGTGATGCGCTTCTACCTTTCCTTAATTCACGAATATATTGATTATCTTTAAGTCAAAGTTCTGCCTGCTCTTACTCATTTTATTCTTTAAGTCTTCATATATCTTTTTATCGCTCTCTTGTCTTCATTCTCTTTTATATAATCACTGTACAATAGACTTTTAACCTGATATGCATCATATCTGAGCAAGATTTATTTATCTTCATATATAGGATTAGCTCTATCTAGGATTTTCTGAAGGGATTTATACAAAAAAGATCTTGACTTCAAGAAGTCATTACAATTATTGTATGCATACTTTCCATACTGCAGAAAATACTCTTATACTATTTTATCTCTTCTTTCCAGATGTTTATTATTATAGTTACTTGCATCGCGAGATTTATTTACAAAATCTAAAATTCTTGAGTCTTTGTCACTTTCAAATTTTCTATCAAACTTGACTCTCCATCTAGCTCTTCTTACTTTCTCTAATTGAGAATTCAGCTCCTTCTTTTTAGCTTTCTGTTCTTTGGACTTTATAAATATAAATGCTTTACTCTGCTTCTCAAAGCTAGTGAGCTCACATCGCAAATAATTTTATCTATTCTGTAGAGCTTTAATTCGATCATCAAAGCTAACAGTTTGCTTAACTTTTTCTGAGATTTGCTTTTGTCTGAGAAAACTCTTTTCTGAATGTAGTAGAATTATCTGCCTTTTTAGAAATAGTTGGAACTTCAACTTTTTTTTTGCGTTTTGGCTGAGCAGCTTCTTACACTCATTCCAATTCCAAAAAGCTTTTGCTTGCTTGAGTTCTGCAGTTGTCGTTGACATTTGTCATCTTTTACTACGTTGTATGATATCTCGCTTTTATTTGATATTTAGGCTTGTATCAAGCATTTCGCTGTCACTTATTGGGCTGGAGCTCAACAATATTCCACTATCACCTGATATTAATACTACATCAAAGTCAATGCTAAAAGTTGCCAAGGAGTTAGTTCTATCTTTTTCAGAAATTCGGCTATTTGTTTTAGCTTTTGATCTAACTTTTATTGGTATTGTTTCACTTTTGACTAAAGTGGAGTCAAAAATAATTGAGCTACTGATAGTCTTTATAGGCTGAACAGCTGATTTCAACCTTTTTTTGATTTCCCATCTTTTTACTCATTTCAAACCCTCAATTCATTACCGATACAACTTAATTGTAAATGATAACTATTAACTATGCATGAATATTATTTTTGACAAGTCTCTTGCGATGCTCAAAAGTAAAAACAAAGGCTTGATTTTTATATCCAAATAATAGACCATCAAAAGCACACATAAATATCCACAATGCAAGAAAAAACTTTCACAATCATCGATGGTTACGGCTTTCTTTTTAGAGCTTATTACGTTTTGCCTCATTTAATTACCTCAACCGGCACGTCAATAGGTGGCGTGTATGGCTTTCTAAATATGGTTCTTAAGTACATTACTCACTCAGATTACTTGACCATAGCACTTGATTCTGGCAAAAAAAATTTCAGGCACGATTTATACCCCGAGTATAAAGCAAACAGGGTAACTCCTCCTGAGGACTTGATTCCACAGTTTGCAATATTGAGAGAAGCAGTAGAAGCTTTCAATCTCAGCTATGAAGAGATCGAGGGCTATGAAGCAGATGACATAATTGCAACACTAGCTGCGAAATACGCAAATCACCAAGACTTTAAAGTAATAGTAATTACGTCAGATAAAGATTTGTTTCAACTCTTGAATCACAATATTTTAATATATGACCCTATCAAAAATATATACATAGATGAAAAACAAATAATAGGAAAATTTGGTGTAAATTCAAACAGGCTTCTTGATTTATTTTCTCTAACTGGAGATGCATCTGATAACATCCCTGGCGTGCCAGGAGTAGGCCCAAAGACTGCGGCCAAATTGCTGAATGAATTTGGTTCATTGGAGAATATTCTGGAAAACATTAATAGCATTGAGCAAACGAGGGTACGTAATATTCTTACCAAACATAAGGAAGAAGCGCTAATTTCACGAAAACTTTTATTACTATGCGAGAAAGTAGATCTTCAACATGATGTTACAAAATATGAAATTCATCCTCCAGATATGGAGAAATTGTTATCTTTTCTGAGGAAGTATGAATTTAATTCATTGATAAACAAAGCTGAGAAGCTTTTTTCCTATAATAAACCCAGTGCGGAAAAGAAACTAGAATACAGTAGTGAAGAATTAGAAAAATTTTTGGAGCGCTGCAGATATGAAGGCAAAATCGCAATCTATTGCCATCTTGAAAACAATGTACTCAGTAAAATCTCCTTATCTTGCAGTAAAGATGATATTTTCTACATAGATCAAAACTGCCTACAAGATGCACTAATCAGAATAAACTTAGTTTTGTTTTTAAATGGAGTTCTCAAAATAATACATGATGTTAGACAAGTCAGAAAAACATTTTCTGCAATAGAAAAAGCGCTAGGCTCAGCTGATGATTTGATGACAATGTCATATAGCCTTGACACAGGAAAACATGATCACAGCATTTCAAGCATAATTGCACATAATTTTAGTAAAAATGTAGAGGTTTTCTCAGCAAAAACTTTAATAGCAATTCATGAAAAGCTGACACAAAGATTGTTTCAAGAAAAGCTTTTTACAATTTACGAGCGCTTCGATAAACCGCTTATAAAAGCGATACTCAACATGGAGAAAAATGAAATATTATTAAACACTCAAAAACTACAGGAATTATCTGATAAATTTCAACGGTTACTCACTGTGCTTAAGGATGATATATATAATTTAGCAGGGGAAAGATTTAATATTACTTCACCAAAACAATTAAGTGATATTTTGTTTAATAAAATGGGGCTTAATAAGAAGAAAAAGTTAAAATCAGGGTCGTATAGCACAAACTCTGAAGTACTAGAAGAACTTGAAATGGAAAGAGCTGAAATTACAAGTAAGATTTTAAATTGGCAACACTTAAGCAAGCTAAAGTGTACCTATACCGATGCACTAATAAAGCGGGTTGACTTTCTTAATAGAGTACACACAAGCTTCTCAACAACTGCAACAGGTAGTCTTAATTTCAGCAATCCTAATTTGCAGAGTATTTCTATCAAAAGTAAAGAGGGAAGTTTTATCAGGCAAGCATTTATTACACCAAAAGGATACAAGATAATTTCTGCAGATTATTCACAAATAGAATTGAGACTTTTGGCACATATCGCGAATGTTTCAGCATTTAAAGAGGCTTTTGTAAATGGACAAGACATTCACAATATCACCGCAAGGCAAGTTTTTAAAGTGCGAGAAGGTACAGAAATAGATAAACAGCTAAGACAAAAGGCAAAATCCATTAATTTTGGCATTATATATGGCATTAGCCCATTTGTCCTTGCAAGGCGGTTTAAAATTACCGTTGAGGAAGTTGCCGAATACATTGATTATTATTTTTCCTGTTATCCAGAGATAAAGGTCTATATGGAAAAGGAGATATCTATCGCGAGACGGAACGGCTATGTAGAAACTTTATTTGGTAGAAGATGCTTTATAGAAAACATAAACAATAAAATCCCTTACTTAAGGAAATTTGCAGAAAGGGCAGCGATAAACGCACCTGTGCAGGGAACTGCTGCTGATATAATAAAAAGTGCAATGATTCGACTTTATGATCAGTTAAAAGCTGGTAAAATGATTCTCCAAGTTCACAATGAGCTACTGATTGAAGTAGAGGAAAACAAGGTGCAAGAAACAGCAAAATTTGTGAAAAACGTAATGGAAAATGCAGTAAAAATTTCCGTACCACTTGAAGTAGAAATAAAAATTAGCGACAACTGTGGCTCAAATTTTCTTAACTATGATTTAAACACTGCAAATCCCGAGAGTATAAATCATTTAAACTAATATGAAAAATATGCTACAATTAAAGTAATGTAAATGTGAGTAAGTCAGTTATGACAGGAATATTAGCTCAACAAACAAAGAATTCTAGACCTTCTGTTCAGTTAACTGATGAAGATAAGAAAATTTTTAAAAAGGGGAAACATCAGTTAATCTATTGTGCTTTTCTAGATTCTTTAGAGAATCCAGAGAAGCAAACACAACAGGAGATAGAGGAAATAGCAAAGGGGATGCAAAAAAAACTTTCAGAGGAACAAAAACAAAAATTACTGGGTGATCTGAAGTTATTAAAAGAATGGATACCTCGATTACAGAATGAAAATGAAAAGAAAATTTTTACTTTTATACTTGAGAATAGTAAAGATATATTCAAGAATGTTGATCAAGAAGATATAAAGTCACTAAGTGAAGAAAATTTCCTTCAGTTTTTAATTTCCGTATTCTCTAAAATTAGAGAAAAAAATTTAGCTAGCAAAGAGAATTTAGAGAATAATAAAATAAGAGAAGTAATTGATGAGTGTGTAGATGATATATGTGGTACAGAAGCTAAAGACTCACTTATAAAGCTTGCTGGATGGCCATTTGGAATAAAATTAGATCCTAAAAACATTTCTTGCTCACTGATGAGTGGACTAAAAGAAAAAGTACCATTTTTAGGTAAAGGTAAAGAAAAAGATGAGCAACCACTTAGTGATGAAGAAATGGTGACAACGTTCTTACGTAAATCTTTACTTCTTGTTGCTCTTTTTGCTTTTATAACATTAGTCTTTGGCACTGGCTCAATTATGCTAAGTATTGCTGTTGTTGGACTTTTATTCACTGAAGTAAATGCAGTCAAAAGTCTTTTTTCAAATAACAGAAAGTGTACTTTATATAACCCTGATAATGAAAAGGAGAAAGAATGGGGTTGTGAAATTAGTAGTAGGATTAGTGAAATTCTAGAAACTTCAGTTAAGGGAGCTGGTAAAGATAATCAATCTGCTTTAGCAGAAGAGCAGCTTACTCGAAAGGGCAAGCTGCCTACTGTACTTGGGCAAGGAGTTAGTCGAGCGAAACAAGAACGATCCTTTCAGAAGCAAGAAGATAAGCGACGAAAAGAAGCAAAAAATCAGGCCAATAACATTGACTTATAACTTAGTTGTATCTGTTCAGTGGAAATAATGTCATCACAGTGCTCAGATACTGGGATTCATTCTTTCCATAATCATTAAAACGTCGTATTTGAATATAAAACAGCTACTTTATAGTCACCAACTTAATAAAATGCCTGAATGCCAGTGTCAAACACTGGCATGAAACACTAGTGGAGTGGTAGGCTCAAATCATAATGTTCATACGGCTGTATTATCTGCTTGCGAATGCGTGAGAGAGATTGTAATATGTGAAAAGCCTTATATTCATCAAAAAGTTGATCTTCCGGAAATTAAGCTATATATAGTGAAATATCAGCTAGAGCATAGCCATTGTCGAAAGTGTGAAAAGTAGCAAATTACCAGAAGGTGTACATCAGATATATTTGGGCAAAGGTTCAGTCGATAATTGTGGCATTTAGTGAATTTTACAAAAATTTAAAGCGGTGGAGCATTGTTTACCACAAAACTCATATTTTACACAATCGGAGTGAGTAAATACATTCTTTGAGCGAATAATTTCGTTGTACTTAACATACAAAAGTGGCTAAATCCTTTCCACAGCCTCTTATCTATCATTTCTTAAAACCGCCCCTGAGTGGATAATATTAAACAAGATACATAGTAAATTCGCTAAAAACTCTATAATTGCAGAGAAACTCTTTAATTTACTATTGGGATTTGGTATTAGAAGTCATTAATAACTACACACAATTTCTTGCAAATACTCAATCTTTTTGTGCCTAAATTTTTAAGCTCTGAATGTGTTGATCAAAATACATTAACCTTATGTTTGCTCTTCAACGTACCTCTTCATGAACACCATTCCACCTTCCTCTGGCAAAAATCCACCAACTTGTGCATCCCATAGAGTCTTATACATTCCATTTTTATCGAGCAATGCTTGGTGCGTGCCGTCTTCTATAATCTTACCATGGTCAAACATTAAAATACGATCCATATGCAAAAGTGTAGATAGGCGATGGGCTATTACTATTGTAGTTTTGCCTTGCATCAACTCCCATAAGGATTCTTGAATGTTACTTTCAGTCACAGAGTCAAGTTGTGAAGTTGCTTCATCAAGAATTAATATCGGAGCATTTTTTAAAATAGCTCTTGCAATTGCAATACGCTGCTTCTGCCCACCTGAAAGCTTTACACCTCTTTCGCCAACAAGTGATTCATAACCCTGGGGTAATTTTAAAATAAATTCATGGGCATGCGCACGTTTGGCAGCCTCTATCAATTCATCATCACTAGCATCTGCTTTGCCGTAGCGAATATTTTCCATCAGAGTCCTATGAAAAAGCGATGGATCTTGTGGAATCATTCCAATGTTTCTGTGTAAAGAATCCTGGGTTATATTACGAATGTCTTGTCCATCAATTGAAATTTTCCCAGATTTTACGTCATAAAACCGGAGAATCAGATTCACAAATGTTGATTTGCCACTACCTGAATAACCAACTAGCCCTACCTTTTGACCAGACTTAATTGTTATGGATTTGTTTTCAAATATTGGTTCTGTATCTTTATAGTAAAAATAAACTTGATTAAAAGTAATTTCCCCCTTTTTAACGACCAGATCAGCTGCATCTGGCTGATCCTGGATTTCAGGCATCACAGTAATTGTCCTTAAAGCCTGAGTAATCCTTCCCCATGACTTAGAGAACTGTGAGAAATCTTTTGCTATCATCCAAAGAAAATTAGCTATTGCTATATTAACAGTCATAACAAAAGCAAAATCTCCAGCAGTAATTGACCCTTGCTCCCTTCCTTTAATTAGGAAATATAAATTAAGTATTTGCATGATTAGAAATAAGAAACCATAGAAAGTAAAAATCCACGTATATAACCATTGCAGTTTCTGTTCTGCTTTAACGGCTTCACTATAAGTAGCTCGCAAAGATAATTTTTCCTGGTACTTACATGCAAACAACCTTACAGACATGATATTTGAAAATACATCAACCATTTTACCAGTAATGCTTGAACCAAACTCTGACCACGCATCTGCAAGATACGTTATCTTTCCTGCAAGTAAAAGGGAGGACAGAACAAATAATGCAGACCATGTTAACATCAATAAAGCAAAATTAATATTTACTTGCCATAAAAAATAAATTGCGATACTAAGTGCTAATACATGACCCATGACCCTATCAGCCATAATTTGCATGATATCTGGAATATAATTTGTCAAATCATTAACCTTGTTGGCAAGACTACCAGAGAAGTTGTTTTGGTAGTGACTATTATCTTGATTTAATAATATGGCAATACTAGATTCGACAATGTTTTTACGGAGATTAGGAATCATCTTAATTTCACAAAAATAGTTGTATAATCTATTCATACACTCAAGTAAAACTAGTATTAGTACATAAGATATAGCAGGAGTTGCTATGCTACGAAAAAGATCATCTGCATCTGATATTAATGCACGATCTATAATAATTTTTATTAAGTATGGACTAAAGGAAATATCAACAGCCCAGACTAATGCTGTCAGCAATACTATTGTAATATGAAATGGAAATGGGCGCAGCATTTTTAGAATGAAAGATATGACTTGCTTTGTTGTAATGTCATTCATTTGAACTACACGCGAAAATGCTAATCAATTTGAAAAATTTATGTTGCCTTGTATCATAATATCTTATCAATCAAAAATAAAAAAGGGAAATAGCCATGCTCAATATACAAAATAACGCTCCACTGTGCAGGCAATGGATATTTTTGGCAGTATGTGCTCTTGCTTGTTCCGGGTTGCTATCAATAATTGTTATTTTTCTACGATTGCCTTTTATTTCCTCTCTCATTCCTTCTGCACAATATATTTTTGACAATGCGCTGATAATACACGTAAACTTGTCAATTTTGGTGTGGATGTGCTCTATAATATCTCTACTCCTTATCATAAATCTACAAAATACCAATAATTGGCTCAACTTTTTATGGATTCTTTCAACCATTTCTATGCTACTAATGTTTATATCCGCATTCGTTCCAGATACTGAAGTTATCAAAAGTAACTATATTCCCGTATTACAAAACAAATTGTTTTTGTTTGGGCTCGGTTTGTTTATTACCAGCATATTGGCAAATGCAGTCCTTAACTACGTGTCAAATAAACAAGCTTCGTACCTTTTCGTTGGGCAAATTGGACTGGTTATTATACTTGTATCATCATTTCTTTGCTTTACTCTAGCTCTCAAAAATATGCCTCCAGGTCTGTATCACTTAGATAAGAGTTTATTTTATGAATATCTCTTCTGGGGAGGAGGTCATTTGCTGCAATTTGCCTTTGCTCAAGGGATGTTTTTGGTTTATCTGATAATGCTAAATTCTAGCGTCAATCTAGCTCCAAGCAATAAAATTTTGCCGCTATTTATCAACACAATCTTGGCTGTAGGCGCGCCGTTTATATATTTCTTTTATTCGGTGGATAGTGCTGAATTGATACAGTTTTTCACTTGGCATATGAGGATTGCTGGAGCAGTTTTGCCGTGTTTCTTAATAATGCTAGTGTATCACAACATAAAAGTCTTATTTGATGAGAAGGGTAATTATTTGCTCCATTCATTTGTACTATTTATCTATGGAGGCATGCTTGGAGTGTTGGTTATTGAGAGAAATGTCACCATTCCCGCTCATTACCATGGCTCTGTGGTTGGTATCACTATAGCTTTTATGAATTTTGTCTACTGGCTGTTGCCAAAACTAGGCTGTAAAGAGATAAAAAGTTCTGTGGTAAGATTACAGATTTATGCATACAATTTTGGGCATTTTCTCCATATTACTGGCCTCGTATGGCTTGGTGGGTATGGGGCTTTAAGGAAAATTGTAGATTTACCAAGCATTTCGTCGATGCTAGCACGCATCTGTTTCATTATTGGTGGAGCTGTATCAGTTGTTAGCGGAATGCTGTTCGTAATAATTGTGCTTTTATCTATGCTTAACTGCAGGGCGTATACCAACTAAAAACGAAACTAAAAAACTCTACTTAAAACTTTCGTCATTACCCTTAATAAGGATACCGAAGCTATTTGTTTACCCTCGCAATCTGAGCAGATTAATAATAGAAAACTTAGAGTATTTTGCGTCTCATGTTTAAATTTTTGCACTCTATGTTGCACCTTACGTCTTTTTAGAACTTCTAGTTTTACCTATACAAGCTTAAACGCACTTATAAGTCGTTAAGACAGTACAGAATATCAGACGACAAGGTGGAGTATTTGAATACTAGCCTGCCTTAGGTTTTTGCTTTTTGCTCGGTAAAATTCTTAACATTTATAATTTTGGTTATTTGCATTAAAAAGTAGCTGAACCGTAGCGCTGAAAATAAAAACTCCGATATTTGAGGTACATATAGATAATTAGCCACCAACATGGCTTCTTTCGCCTTTTTGCTTGGTAAATTTTTTAATGCTTATAGCTAGTTGCAATTTATGAACTATATATGAGGGTGTCATTCCAGCGTGTGACGCACAACTATACGAACATTGTGATTTAAGTCTACCACTATAGTGTCATTCCAGTACTTGATACTGGCATTCAAGAATTTTATTAAACTGATGAGTGTAAAAGTAGCTGTTTATGTTAAAATACAACGTTTTAATGATTATGGAAAAGCTGAATCCTAGTGTCAGAACACTGTGATTACACCATACTGTTGCGCAAATTACTTGTTAATTGCAATGTTCGTACAGTTATGCGTATGACGCTTGTATGATCAAGAGAAACAGAAACTAGATTATAACTTTCGATTTAACCCAATGATACAATTTGCTTATTTTACCATTCTGGTCAAGCATTCCTGGACTATTTTTATAAAAAGTATCAACTATTAGTTTTATAGAACCTATGGCAGCAGAAAATACAGGATTTTTATCATATTCACCATCAAGTCCAATACACGATTTAGGACATCCAATACGGACTTGCTTATTAAATATATAGCTTGCAATCTCTTTCATGCTTGTGAGCTGACTAGTTCCGCCCGTGATTACTACTTTGTTAATCGTGTCTTTTTCCTCCTGAAATTGCTTTATTACTAGTTCAAGTATTTCTTCAATTCTCGGTCTTACAATGTCAACAAGTTCAGATTTGAGCACCTGGTTTAGTTCATCACTTTCATTATTTTGCACTGTGATATACTCGTTTTCATCCATTGAAGTCACAATAGTATTGCCATATAGTATTTTTATGCGCTCTGCATGTTCTATGCTTGTACATAATCCATAAGCAATATCTCTAGTGATATGAATGCCACCAATTGGAATGCTGTCCGCATATATAAGTTTCCCCCTTTTAAAAATTCCAATTGCAGTGCACCCACCTCCTATGTCAATAATGGCAGTTCCAAGCTCCTTCTCATCTTCACTGAGACAAGCAAGACCTGCAGAGTATGAAGATGCAATACAGCCTGCCATACTAAGCCCACTATTATTGGTTACACAGTTTTCAATATTGGTAAGCGCCGGACGAGAAGCAGTGATAACATTAACGTCAGCAGATAATCTTTTTCCATACAATCCACTAACTTCCTTTATATCGGTCATGTCATCTAAGTGATATTTTAGTGGTATATTGTGAATGATAACATTTTCCTCAATATACTTCTCAAACGTTTGCAAGACTACACGTTTTATGTCTCGGTCAGAGATTTCATGATTAGCTGCAATAATTTCATTGTGTACATTGAAAGACGAAATTCCACATCCGGCAATATTAACATATATCTGATCTATAGTCTCCTCTGATACTTGCTCAGCCAGACCTATAGTTGATGAAATAGAGTAATTTGCATGCTTTACGTCGGTTATTGATCCACCATTTATACCTTCTGCAATCTTATAACCCGTTCCTGTTGTTTTATAACTGAAATTGCCACTGACCTTGACGATCAGACAAATAATCTTTGTTGTACCTATATCTAAAATAGCAAAAACACTTCTCTTTGGCTTTACTATTACTGCAGAGTGCATCAGTTGACCTTATGACACAATTCCATTCAAATTGTAGTTTTCTTTAATAGTTTATATTCTATTATAGAAATACAGCAACATTTTAATATACCAAAACACTGGACAAAGGAAAAAATAAAACATAGAATTATGATTTTATGTCTAAATTACCAATTATAATTGCCCCTGATGAAAGATTAACTACACGTGCCGGTGAAGTAATAGCTATAAACGATGAAATTAATGAATTAGTGAACGACATGTTTGAAACTATGTACGATGCAGGCGGTCTTGGCCTTGCTGCAGTGCAAGTCGGGGTACTAAAAAGAATTTTTGTTATGGATGTTCAGCTAAAGGACATTGAAGGCGGGCCAGCAGGATATGAATCAAATGGCAAATTTTGCATGATTAATCCTGAAATTACGGAATTATCTGATGAGCAAATAATTCTCAAGGAAGGATGTCTTTCAATTCCAGAACAATGTCACGAAATTAAGCATCCAAAGTATTTAACTGCAAAATATAGAAACTTAAATAATGAGGAACAGACACTAAGAGCCAATGGTTGGCTTGCAAGATGTATTCAGCATGAGCTAGATCACTTAAATGGCATATTATGTATTAAACATTTGTCTAAATTGAAGTATGATATGGCCATAAAAAAAGCACAAAAGGTAAAGAGGCGCTATGAATAATGAGGATTTAAAATTATTAAAATTTTACCATGAAATGGGCGTTGACTGCACGCTAACAGGAGATGGGGAGGAAGAAGAGCTGAGGAGCAAAGAGAATGTCCAGTCTTCTATTATCCAAGTAGACGATACTGTGAAAGATGCAAATTCCAGCTTTACGCCCTGGAATGACACTAAAGGTCGAAAAGAGCAACAATCCATGTTCCCAAGTGACTGGATAATTGAAGCAAGGAAACTTGCAAGTAAGTGCAGTAGTGTGGATGAGCTAAGAAGCGCAGTTGTATCATTTGAAGGTTGTGAAATAAAGAAAACTTCAACCAATACTGTTTTTTTCGATGGTAATCCAAATGCGAAAATTATGCTCGTTGGTGAAGCTCCAGGAGCAAATGAAGACCTGCAAGGCATACCATTTTGCGGTGCAAGTGGAATGTTGCTTGATAAAATGCTAGATGCAATTAATCTCGATCGCACCAAAGTTTATATAAGCAATGCCGTATTTTGGCGTCCACCTGGCAACAGAAAACCAACTGACCTAGAACTTGATATGTGCAGGCCATTCGTCGAAAAACATATTGCACTGATTTCACCGCAGATTCTAATTTTGGTTGGAGGAATTGCGTGTTATAGCCTACTTAATAACATAAAGACAATATCAACCCTGCGTGGCAGGTTTCATACGTATACTAACCAATATTTGTCTAATCCAATTACCACGGCTGTTATATTTCATCCAGCTTACTTACTTCGCCAGCCAACACAAAAACGTTTAGCTTGGGAAGATTTGAAGAAGATTAGAGACTATCTCCAATAACTGCACAATAAAGTGGCGAAACAATAGACATACTATAATGTCTACAAACAATACGTCGTTCCTCTACGCGTTAGCGGATGAGATCAACTATGTGTCTTTAAAAATCTTTTGTTTATAATTTTGCAGCACTATACCTGATCATATGATCAATAAAAATCTGTTTGTTGTAAGAACTTTTATATCAAATAGCTATCACAGCAATTCTTGCTTAGGTTAATGTAAACTTATGTGAATGACGGTTGTTATACGCCTGGCGCGCTACTACTAAAAACTTGTTTAATATTCAAGTACCCTTTGTCAGATGTTTTTGCATATCAACTACCTCCTGCATTACATTTTCAACATCTTATAAAAATTGTGATATCCACTTACATTAGGAATATCATTCAGCTCTACAGAATCATAATAAAGCCGCTTTTTGAATAATTTTACACTGAGTTCGTGTAATTTAATGTATCATTGGTATAGAATTTTCATTTCACATTCTTAATTTTTGATAATTGATGTATTAAACATAAGCCGGCGAATAAGACTGTAGAAAGGAGCATAAACGATACCATAGGAATGATAGCACCAAACACTGACCATGATGCAGGTATACCAGTAGAAAGAGAGGATAAGCAAATAATAGCTGCTGACCATAACACAAGTGTACTAGCTAGCCTACCATGTATAAAATATTTACATTCATTTAATCGATACTTAGAAAACATAGAATCTGTTTTTATAAATAGAAAATACATGTATCATTACTCTAAATAATTCTTCTTTTGCAGGCCGAAAACCGCATCAAAATTAGGATCATAGAACACAAATCTGCATTATAATCATTTTTCTTTATTAATAAAGCATGATCAGTCTGTTCCTTGAATAGAATATTTTCTAGCATAAAGCATAGAAACGAATAGCCATTTTCGTTTTCCGACAATTTAAAATTTTCGTCTATGAATCGCACGAAATTTTCTGGTGCTGTCGTGGTCTCTTGACTATACTGATACTTCGCGTTAAACCTATTTTATATCTTTACGAATTTTTGTGCCGGCTAGAGAGCTCACTAACATGCTTTGACTTTTCAGGATACTTTTTGCTATTGGTTATATTCTTAAGCTTTTATCTCTTTCTTAATTTCATTTAACTTTTGAAATATAGCTTATGAGTTTTGCAATATTGTATCTACAAAACATTGATCACCGGTTTTGCTTCATTCATCAAATCGTCTATTAATGATTTTCATGATTCTTGAGATCTTATACAATTCTCTTAA
The DNA here is from genome assembly GCA_051710285.1 of Wolbachia sp. Lineage (GTDB taxonomy): Bacteria > Pseudomonadota > Alphaproteobacteria > Rickettsiales > Anaplasmataceae > Wolbachia. Next base: position 81,073 of record JBPETD010000001.1, on the reverse strand, counting down.
GCATGAAAGTCAAAAAATTTTTTAGAAAAAGTATTCTTATTAGCTAATAGATTATGGTTGCTAACATAGGCACATAGATATGAGTACAAGTCTCTCACTTCTGAGTCATCTTCTCGATTAAAAGTTTTTTGTATTTTCAAACATTTCTTGATCATAACCAATGGCGTTCTCAATAGATAACCTTGTTTATTCATAATAAAGTTATTTCCTATGTTTAGAAAATAATGATCTATCTTCATCTTTTATACCAAATAATCTATTAAAATTAGATCTCTGTCATCTGTCATAGTTTGTTACTTTATCATATTAATTTATAAATTAAAACATTAATTTGTTAATTAAGCAAGTATTGTGCATAATTTCTAGCTTTAATTATACTATAGATAATATTAACTTATATCAAATCTTTTATGATATCTTTTGTTGTACGAATTACTTGCTAAGTGCAATGTTCGTGCAGATGTGCATACCATAATAAAAAAGTTAACCTCACGCCTTATGTTACAGCTTTACTAGATCCTAAGAACTGGCTAAAATTGGCAAACATTTATAAATTGAATCTAGTGTACAATCAGCAAACAAGGGTATTGATATCAACAATACTCTGCAGAGTCGCAATATGGTATGATCACATGCTCTTTATTGACATGGTTAACATAATCAGTAGAGAGTTTTGTTCTGCAAAAGATGTTTACTACAATATATTACAATTGTTTGGAATTGCAGCACTGGGTGCTATGGTAAGGCCACTTGGCGCATCTATATTTGGTCACATTGGTGACAGATATGGAAGGAAGGTAGCGTTAACAATTGCCATCTTGCTAACATCGATTTCCTCTAGCCTCGTTGCGTTTATTCCAGGTTACAGCCGGGTAGGTATAGCTTCCACTATGTTACTTCTTGCAATTCATCTAACACAAGGGATTGCACTAGGCGCTGAACAAGGAGGCAGTTCTGTTTATCTCATAGAGCATTTACCTAATAAGAAAAAACTAGGAATGTTTTTTGGAATAATAAGTTTTGGTCGCTCCGTTGGCGTTTTGCTTTCTGTGGCAATAGTGGTAATCTGCAAAAAAATCACTGACTTTAACGCTTGGGGTTGGAGAATACCATTTACTTTTTCAGCTGTTTTGGGACTGATTAGCGCGTATAGTATATACACATTAGGAGAAACTCCAGCATATGAAGAAAATCGTAAACACAGAAGTTTGTCTAACTTACCGGTAATAGAGCTTATAAAACACCACAAGAGAGCTCTTACACTTGCTATTTTAATATCTGTACCCGTTAATGTTGCTGTTGGATTCACAATATTTCTCAGAACAATTGCAAAAGAGATAGTATCTGTTGAGACGTATGTAACAACATATATCAACGAAATTGTGCTCATTATAACCAGTGTATTAATTCCGATATCTTCAATAGCATTTGGAATGCTAGCTGATAAGGTTGGGAAAGATCGCATTGCAATCATATTTATAGTGATTACTATGGTACTGTGTTGTCCTATGTTATCTATTGCATACCACTATAAAAGTTATCTTATAATTATGCTTAGTGTAATGATTCTCTCTATAGTAGAAAGGGGTATAAATCCTATAGGAATAGTAACATCTGAACTCTTCCCTACTAATGTTAGATTTAGTGGAGTGAGTTTATCACGTAACATTTCTTATGCTTTACATGGCGGGTTTACTCCTATGATATGTACTTGGTTTACTATAACATTCCCTCAAATAAACTTTTCTGCTGGGCTTTATATAATCTTCTGCTTATTAGTAAGTTTGGTGGCAATATCGCAAATAAAACCACGAGATAAAAATTTTGATTGGTAAAAATTCTGATATATATCATATACTTTCCGTTAGTCAAATCGAAAGGATTACAAAATTAAAAGACACTCAACTTAATCAGTACACGCTGGAATAACTAAGCCTAATTAGGTTCTCAGTTTCTCAAAAAAATCTTTTAGCAATAAAGAGCACTCTGTTTCTAATACTCCGCCATAAACTTCAGGTACGTGGTTGCAAAATTGAAATATTTTAGCCCCATTTTCAATTCCTCCACCTTTTGGATTATAGGCCCCAAAATATAATCGTTTAATTCTTGCAAAGGAGATAGCTTGAGCACACATTGGACACGGTTCTAATGTTACATACACGTCGGCATCACAAAGTACTGACGTTGAAAGTAATTTACATGCTTGTTTAATCACTAACATCTCCGCATGTGCAGTTGGATCATTGGATATGTTGTGTGCATAAGAAATTACATTGTTTCTACTCACTATTACAGCACCTATGGGAATTTCGTCACTCTTTTGGGCAAGTTTTGCTTGCTCTATTGCAAGCTCCATATATCGGTATCTAAACACTTTTCTCTGTTAATCTTTTTTTTAGATTTTATTAACTGCTGCCTTAATAAATGATACAAAAAGAGGATGAGGAGAAAACGGTTTTGATTGGAACTCTGGGTGAAACTGCACACCAATAAACCATGGGTGGTTTTTCAGCTCCACTGCCTCTATACACGTTCCATCTTCTGATACACCGCTACATATCAACCAGTTTTTTTCTAGATCATCTTTATAGTCTGAGTTAATTACGTATCTGTGTCTATGCCTTTCCGAAGTAGTAATATCACTATACGCATCTGCCATTTTAGAACTTTGGCTTATATTACATTTATACGCCCCAAGTCTCATAGTTCCACCAAAATCAATGTTCTTATTGCCAGCTAGCTTAATGATTGGATGCTTACAGGTACAAAATTCCTCGGAGTGTACATCTTCAAGCTTAATGACATTGCGAGCAAATTCAATAACTGCAAGCTGCATACCAAGACATATTCCAAAAAATGGGATATTATGCGTTCGAGCATAACTTATTGCCGATATTTTGCCCTCCACTCCATCATCGCCAAATCCACCTGGAACTAGTATTGCATGAGAATTCTGTAATTTCTCTTCTATGAGTTTTTTGTTAATAGGTTCTTCACTATTCTCCCTTGAGTTAATCCAATTTATTTTTATCTTGACCTTGTTGCTAATAGCACCGTGATTTAATGCTTCAACTAGAGATTTATACGCATCAGGGAATTCAGTGTATTTTCCTACTATGGACACAGTGACTTCCTGTGTTAGGTGTCTCATAAAGTGCACTATTTGATCCCACTCAGTTAGACTTGGTTTTGGCTTATTCAAGTTAAAATGTTCCAAAATTTGTGTGCCAAGTCCACATTGATTATATAAGACCGGCAGCTCATATATATGGCTCACATCAGGAGCAGGTATTACATTAGTCAAAGAAACATTACAAAGATTTGCTATTTTTCTTCTTTGATTATCAGAAATTTCTTTCTCGCTACGACACAGTATAATATCCGGTTGCAATCCTGCAAAATTTAGCTCTCGAACTGAATGCTGCGTTGGTTTTGTTTTTAATTCTTGTGCTGCAGTAATATATGGTACCAAGGTCAAGTGTATAAGGATAACTCTTTGTTTTCCAAGCTTATAGCTGATTTGACGTATGGCTTCCAAAAAAGGTTGGCTTTCAATATCACCTACAGTTCCGCCAATTTCACATATTACAAAATCTAAACCTTCCGTACCATTAAAAATAAATGACTTGATTAAATCTGTCACATGAGGAATAACTTGCACAGTTTTGCCCAGATAATCACCACGCCTTTCTTTCTTCAGTAACTCATGATACACTTTACCAGTTGTTACATTGTCGTCTTTTGTTGCTTTAATTCCAGTAAAGCGCTCATAATGCCCAAGGTCCAAATCAGTTTCTGCACCATCTTCGGTGACGAATACCTCTCCGTGTTGAATTGGGTTCATTGTTCCAGGATCGATATTCAGATACGGATCAAGTTTCCTGATACGGACCACAAAGCCATGAGCTTGAAGAAGTGCACCTACACTTGAAGCAACTAAACCCTTACCAAGCGATGAAACAACCCCACCTGTTACAAAGATAAATTTAGCTTCCTTCATCAATTTTCAAAAGGAACAGAAGCAGATTCATTTTCTTGTTTTTTTTCCAGTATAATCTTTTCTGCAATTGACTTCTTATACACATCTTTTGAACATAATCCTGATAATAACAATGTGTTTATAATAAATAATACGGCTACTATAGCCGTTGTTTTACTAAGCGGATTTGCAGAAGATTTCACCTGGATCATCGAATTGAGCCCATGCTGTGAATTGCTAAAGCCACTCAGCGGACTACTTCCAGGTTGCTGTAAAAGCACTAAAATTACTAGAATGACAACTAATATTATTTGGAGTGCACTGAGTATCGTTACTGACATTGTAATGGGGCTGAAAATAAGAATTTTAGGAGCATAAAGTGCATAAGTCAAGAGATCTATTCAAGTAACGAGCACTATGTGCTGAAATAACAGAGATTTATTAAATATTTTCCTTTAAGATCCTAATTCCTTATTATAGGAAGTACACAGCGAGCAATTTATTGATGATAAAAGATTATAAAAATAGCATAAAAGCGCTTAAGAGAGAAAATTATTCTGGATAATGGACAATCACTGCTCAACTATGAGGTTTTAGAGCATATTTTATACTCAGCATACAGTAGAATTGATGTAAAGCTAGTAGCAAAGAGTTTGATAGAAAATTTTTGTAGTTTAAATAAAGTTTTGAACGCTGATTTAGAAGCATAGTAATTAAAACATTATAAAGTCACAATGCAGCTATATCTACTATTTTTGTGTAAAACAAGCCTTTATTCGTTCCACAAGAGAAGAAATAAAGGACCTGCTCATTATCAATAATTGGGGAAATTGCTTGATTACTTAAAATAAGTATAGGAAGCCTCAATAAGGAAAATTTTTGTGTCATTTACATGGATAAAAAGTATCGTATAATAACAAAAGACCTGTAAAGTGTTGGTACAATAAATCAAACTCCTCTTTATGTTAGAAAAATTATAAAACACGCTCTTTTAATGGTCTCAACGTCTATTGCAATATCTCATAACCACCCAAACGGAGATGCACAGCCTTCAAGTAGCGATATGTCACTCATTAGGCAACTAGCAGAGGCTGGCCAAAAGTGTAAGAATAGAATTAATAGATCCACATTATTATCACATTCGACAGCTATTTTAGTTTTAAGGAGAACAAGCTGTTATAAAAGCTTTTATAGCTACAGTCATGCCAATGTTTTGAAAAGGAAACGAATCAAAAAATTACTTGAAAACCCCTTCGTCAGTCCACTTATTATGGATCTGGGTTGTTTCTAACTCCAAGGTTAGCTGCTTGTTAAGCGTATAGAGCATTGATGCTAAGTTCCTAAAATAGATGTTGTCGTGGCTTTTATCTTTTACTTGGTAAATTTCTTAAATATTTAAGATTAAAGTAGCATCCTGGATGCAAGTGTCAATTACGATTGGACCATTCTTTTTTGTGTGTCAGCTTGTATTTACTTAAATAGGAAAATACAGGAAAGTGTTTATGACTAATTTTAAATAAAATATAGAATTTCAATAAATTTAACCCTTTTATGAAACTATACGGAAATAATAAATAAACTAAAAGGAAAGGGTTATGTCAGTAGAAAAGAAAACGCTGTTCGAAATAATACAAAAGTCAGTAAGAGTAAAGATCTAAATGAGGATAATCCTGCTTGAAAAATAAGAGATGAATTATACGAGGTAGAAAGAAGTTACTTGAAGAAGATTGCGGGTAATATAACAAGTTTTAAAACACATCTGGAAAGATCATCTATTCAGTATAAAACTTCAAATGAACCTGTAGATTACACATTGTTGCATCTTGCTGTGGCATGCGATAATCTGTCGATAATGAATTTCTATCAAAAAAAAAGTAAATGTTAACACTCGAATGAAAGATGGATCTAAAAAAGATGGCCGAGTGAATCCTTCATTAGAAAGTAAAAATAAGACTCCAAAAGATATGATTAGTGATATGTCAAACGAGAATACCATAATAGAAATATTGGAGACAGTAGAAAATTATTTGCCGAAGAAAGCAAAAGATCTTAATATAAAGATTGATGGAGGAGGTCACTATCATCTATCTAAAAATGATCATAAAATTTAGGTAAGCCTAGCTCTGAACGGAGATAATATAACTTCTGACCTGCAAATGTTATAGATCCTCATATGGAACGATGCGATTCTATGCATAGTGATGAAAGCGTTAGTGATGACAGTGGTTTAGAGTCAGAACAGAATACATCTATATCTCTTCCATTTTGAAATGAATCTTAATGTGGCAAATCGTGTTGAGGAAAATGTTAATAATAAGACTCTAGAAAGTACGCTGCGATCTCAAATTCAGTTAAAAGATAGTTAAATCCAAGAATTAGAAAAATCAGATAAAAAATTGAAAGAGGTTGAGCGTAAATTGGAAAAAGCGCAAAAGGATCTAGAAAGATTAAATAATTTCTTAGCTGAAAATGAGACTAAGTAGGAAGCATTTAATAAGCTACATGAAGAGAATAAGTTGCTGGAACAAGAAATAAAAATCTTATAAGTGAAAATGCAAAGCTTAATAGCGAATTAGAAAAAATAGCATTCTCAACAAGTGAAGTGTCATTGAAAAAGTAGAAAAAGCCAACGTTATCAAAATTGCCTACCTTAGTATTGCTTCAGAGAGTTGTTTGTTCTATCAATGATTGCAACTGAATTGAAAGAGGTGAATATTCAAAGTCCAGACAACAACGAGGCTTGTGAAGTTTAACTTAGAGTAATCTTAGCTTCATCTTAGAGTTTGGTAATGTAAGCGGGCTTCGTTAGCTGTAAGCTAGATACAGAATACAAACAAATTTAACCTTTTATGAAATTATACAGTAATAAGATTAAAGGAAATTAATGATAGTAAAACCGAGAGTACAAGCATGGAATAAAAGCAGCAATAATGCTCAAAAACAAAAATCAACCAAAATTAACAAGTTATGTAATCAAACACAAAATGAACCTACTTCCGCTGTTAAACGCAATTACAAAAAGGCAATAAAACATTCAATAGAAAACAAATTAGCTAAAGTACGTTGTAAGGATGGCCATTTTACTCTTTTACGTGATGTGGTAAAGCATCTAGCAAAAAGCGAATGGATATTAAAATGACAGATCAAAGTGGATTTACCACTTGCACGTCGCTGCTGCCGCAATAGTGCAAAGTCAATAAAGTATTTATTAGAAAACGAAGCAAACCTTGAAGCACAAGATTACAATTGACGTACTCTTTTATTTTATGCTGAGAGCAGACATAACAGCAAGATAATAAAACTTTTGCAAGAAAAATTAAGAGTAAAAGACTTGGGTGAAAATGTACTAAAAGAAACAAAAAGTCAGTATTCTCAAACAAGTGAATTTTCATTAGAAAAGGTAGAAAAAAAGACGACCGTGTTTCTTAAAAACTTCTTCTGTAAATCTTACAGCCATGTTAGTAGTACTTAGTATTATTTCTATTTTATCTGTTCTGCCAATGATTGTAATTTTCGCGATATTTGCATTAATAGCCGGCAGCATTACATACATGATATCAAAGCCTACCAACTAATTGAAAGGAGTAGCTATTGAAGGCTTGGTGCAACATGGTATTGGTAAGGTTTAGAAAAGTTGTCCAGCTTATCTCAGTTTTCTTCCCTACTGAACTAAAACCAATGTTAAGCTTTGTTATTTTAACACTTATGCTTGATTAATAAATATATTTCTATAATTAATAATAGTATTAGTAGAGGTAAAAATATATTCCAGAGAAATCAAAAATAAAACGTGATTTACATTCAATCAATAATGTAGGCAATAAACTATTAAAAAAGGTTGCAAATTATACTTACTCTATTGAAGCTTTGTCAAAAAGCTGCTAATAGAGTTTCCTATAATCCTAAAATTTATATGGAAAGATTGCAAAAGCGGATCTTTTGACCTTAACAAGAGCTATGAAAGCTCAGAGTTGCAAGATAAATATCTTGTTACTAAAAAGTTAATAATAGATCTAGAATCAGAGCAAAGAAAAGCAAAAGCTCTAGAAAAATTGCGTTATGCAGTGAGTGAGTTTGGTAAATCGGTTTTAGATTCAGAGTCTAACCGTAATAAAGTACCGAGTGAACAATAAATTAATATATACTTAGGCAATAAGCTTTTTTGATCATGAAAGCAAAACGCTTCTTACAATACCAAATCCGAAAATTTATTACTACGAAGTTGAAACGAAGGATAAAAAGCTATCTTACGCAAGATAGTGCAGAAATATTGACAAAACGTTTTCCCCAAAAGGGTAAGAGAAACACAAAAATTACAAAACACAACAAAAAGGTGAATGCAGATCATTTAATCAATGTGGTACTTTGTATGATACAAGAGATAAATCAAGTAAAGGAAAAGCTGATAAAATAGCATATTGTCTTACCATTGACGGAAAGTTAGTTACTCATGAGCACATAATTCCATATAGTAATTTTGGTAAAAATTGAATATGAATATTACCATTCTTCGCTATTTGGTGGAAAATCTGGACAATGTTTTGGAATAATAAAGGTAAAATGGTCAAATTACTAAAATTGATATTAATAGTAGCCATTATAAGCCAGCACAGGAAAATTTATATAATGCAGTTAAGATATTACAAAATGTTATTGCCAATAGCGCAGAAATAATATCCGAGTATGTTTATATGATAAGGGTACAAATCAGATAAGTAATACAGTATATAAGGAAACAATGAACAATTCCTTCAAAGGATCGAAACAAAAGGAGCGGATAGTTTTATAATATCACAAAGATATTTTGAAATATTACGTTACTATAATGCAGTATATAGTGAGATGTTAAATAAATCTAAATCGAACCATGCTGAAAAGTTGTCAACGAAAGAACAAACAATAGTGAAAGAGCGATGTGATGTATGTTCCATAGAGCAAAAGTTTTGCTCTATGTAACATATTGCTTTACTAGCGCCTGATAACTCTGATATAATTATTTTAGTTAATTTATAAAAGTTTATAAATGGCAATTTTAAGCGTGAGAGAAGCTTTATGCACAGCAATCAGAGAAGAAATGCAAAACGACCTTGATGTGTTTATCATTGGGGAAGAAGTCGCAGAATATGAAGGTGCTTATAAAGTAACGAAAGGATTGCTAAAGGAGTTTGGAGGGGGTAGGGTAATTGATACACCTATTACCGAACATGGATTTACTGGTCTTGCTGTTGGAGCAGCGTTTGCTGGACTTAGACCAATTGTTGAGTTTATGACATTTAATTTTTCTATGCAGGCTATTGATCAAATTGTGAATTCCGCAGCAAAAACAAATTATATGTCAGGTGGACAACTTGGATGCCCTATAGTATTTCGTGGACCAAACGGTGCTGCAGCGAGAGTTGCCGCACAACATTCTCAATGCTTTGCATCTTGGTATTCGCATGTACCGGGATTAAAAGTAATAGCACCTTATTTTGCCTCCGATTGCAGGGGGCTACTTAAAGCTGCAATTCGTAATCCAGACCCAGTGATATTTTTAGAAAACGAGATCGCTTATGGACATGAGCACGAAGTTCCTGACTCTGAGCTATCGAATAAAGACTATTTACTTGAAATAGGCAAAGCTGCTGTTATACGTGAAGGAAAAGATGTAACTATCACTGCTTTCTCACTGCAATTAATGTACGCTTTAAATGCAGCAGATTTACTCTCTAGTAAAGGTATAGAAGCTGAAGTTATTGATCTGAGAACCTTAAGGCCACTTAATACTGAAACTATCATTAATTCTATCAAGAAAACTAATAGATTGGTCAGCGTAGAAGAGGGTTGGCCATTTGCAGGAATCGGCGCAGAGCTTTCTGCTGCGGTTATGGAGCATGGATTTGACTATCTTGATGCTCCAGTTGTACGCGTAACAGGCAAGGATGTTCCTTTACCCTATGCTGCAAACCTGGAGAAAAAAGCATTACCACAAGTAGAAGATATAGTTGACGCCGTGCACATGGTCTGTTTTAGAAAGACTTAGCTATTTAACAGAAAGAGCGTAGCTAAACCAAGAAATATAAAAGCTGAAAGAATATCGGTTGTTGCTGATGTTAGAATTGATGATGAAACTGCAGGGTCGGATTTTAAACGATGGAGCATTATAGGAATGAAAGTTCCAATAAATGTTGCAATGATCGACATAATAATCATGGAGGCTACAAAAATGATCTCCACTTTGAAGCTGCGAAATCTCACTGCTAATACTACGAGTGAAATAGTAGATAGAATTATCCCATTTATCAGACCTATTAAAAATTCTTTTATCAGTATTCTGTTTGCATTTTGCTCAGTTAAATATTTTGTTGCGATTGCTCTTATGGTAAGTGTTACTGTTTGAGATCCTGCGTTTCCGCTCATCGACGCAATTATTGGCATAACTATTGGTAGTACTATAAAACTCTTTATTACGTTGTCGAAAAAGCCAACTACTATAGAGCATATCGTTGCGGCTAAAAGGTTGAACAACAACCAAGGTAGTCTTTGAATTATTGTTTTATGTATAGGGGAATTTATGTCAGACTTGGACGACACACCACTTATTTTCAGTACATCTTCTTCTGTTTCTTGTTCGACAACTTTTATTACATCTTCAATTAAAATCACACCTATGATTTTACCGCGCTTATTTACTACAGGAGCGGATAATAGAGAGTAATCTTTAAATATTCTTGCTACTTCCTCTTGATCTATGCCAGTTTTAATGATTTTTATGTCTTGACTCATTATTTCTTTTATTGTTGTTTCTCCTGAGTGAGATATTACTTTATTTAGGTTAACACTACCTATAGGTTCTAATTTTGAGTTGATAACAAAAATCTGATGAAATGTTTCTGGTATTTTTCTATAGTTGCGCAAGAATTCTGTTAACTGATTTATTGTCCAATAATATGGAGCTATAACCATGTTTTTATGTATCAACCTTCCAGCACTTTCTTCTGGATATGATAACAACTCCTCTACTAACTTTTGAGTTGTGTCGGGCAAGTAGTGAAGTATGTTTTCTATAGACATTCTATCCAAATCTTTCACTATGGTTACTATGTCTTCTATATCAAGTAGCGTGAGTAACTTTGCCGTGTTTTCTATCCCTAATATTTCTATGATTTCCTCTTGTAAATCTGGTACTACATGCACTAGGACATTACTCAACAAATGTTGATCTAGTATACTAATTAATTTTTCCCTCTGATCACTGATTGAAGTAGATAAAAAGTAGGCTAACTGAATGCTATCTATTGTTTTTACGATATCGCGAACGCTTTCTAGCTTCTCGTTATCAAGTGACTCGATTAGATCATCAATAGCCTTATTATCTAAACCATAGTGAAAATTTATCTCAATATTCATATCTTCACCTTACTTCTTAATACATATACGTACTTGATCACTTTAAACATTAGAGTATAATAAGATTGTTTTAAATTAACTACTATATGATTAAATTTCTGTTTTGTGTACTGTTATTGCTGTTGATAATAAATATATTAAAATCTAAAGCATGATGAAAGCCTATTTAGAAATTTTTGAACACTTTCAGAGCTTAGATAAGAGTATTTCTGTTATTAGGAGGTGTCTTTGACATAGAAAAATTGAAATTACGTCTTGCAGAATTGGAATTTCAGGCAGCGGATGATGATTTGTGGCTGGATAACCAAAAAGCGCAAGAAATTTTAAAAGAACATTCTAAAATCAAAAATGATGTGGAGTCATTTTCAAAGTTAGAAAGTGATTACAACTATGCTATCGACCTAATGAAATTTGCTATTGATGAAAATGATGAGGAATTTTTTTCTGAAGTTAAAAATGAATTAGTGAAGCTAGAGAAGTTAATCAAGCTCAAGGAAACAGAATCCTTATTTACTGGCGAAGCAGATAATAATGACTGCTTCTTGGAAATTCACTCAGGAGCTGGAGGAACAGAGAGCAATAATTGGGCTGAAATGCTCATGCGTATGTATATGAGGTGGGCAGAGATTTATCACAATTTTAAAGTTGAAGTTATGGAAAAATTGGAAGGAGAATCTGTTGGCATAAAATCTGCAACAATAAAAATCGTTGGAGAAAAAGCTTATGGATGGGCAAAAAGCGAAAGTGGCATTCACAGGCTTGTTAGAATATCACCATTTGATGCAAACAGCAAACGTCATACCAGTTTTGCAAGCGTAGAGGTGACGCCGGTGATAGAAAATTCAATTGATATTGCCGTGGATGAGAAAGATCTAAAGATCGACACCTACCGCGCTTCAGGGGCGGGCGGCCAGCATGTAAACAAAACTGAGAGTGCAGTGCGCATTACGCACATTCCAACTGGTGTCATAATTCAGTGTCAAAATAGCCGTTCCCAGCATCAAAACAAGCATGAGGCATTGAGATTGCTTAAAGGACGTTTATACCAAATTGAGCTAAAAAAAAAAGAACAAGAAATGGCTGAAGAATACGACAAGAAATGCGACATAGGCTGGGGTAATCAAATTAGGTCATATGTTGTGCACCCATATCAAATGGTGAAGGATTTAAGAACCGGGTATGAAGTAGGGAATATAAATTCCCTTTTTGATGGTAACATAGACTGTTTCATAGTTAGTGTGCTGACTAATAAAAATTAGCTAGGAAAGTTGACTTTTCTGTAATATAAAAGCTTTGACAGCATGTATGTGGTACCACGCCAACTTCTAGCGCTGCTATTGTAACTGCAGCTACTTCTATCATTATGGATATCAGTTCAACTTACAACATCCCAGTTGCAAAAGTGCCGCTGCTACAGCAGTGTTAAGTGCTGTAGTTACACAGCTGGCAAAACTCCCTTTTTAGCTGCTGATGTAGATTATGTTTTCTAAAAGACGTGTTGTATCTTTATCATCTTGAGGTAAGTCCGTTTCTTTGCTTAGTTTTTATGTTGTTTCTGCTGCTTTCAAAATTCTCATTATATCATCATCTTCAGCGATATACTTTAATAGTAAGTACCTTAGATTTTTACCATCTTTATCCTTTAATAAAGGATCCACTCCATTTACTATGAAAATCATTACTACCACTTGCTCCAAGCAGCAGCCAAATGTAAAGTGGTGCTTCCATTTTTATTTACCACTTTAACATTAGCTCTGTTTTGTATTAGAGCATTTATTGTGTCTCTGGAGCATGTTCAACAAATATATACAAAGGAGTACATTTCTTACACTTTAGAACTACTGCCAGCAACAACGTTAGGCAATGAAGAGAAGTCTCTCTCGTCCCATTTTGGCTTTCCATCCTCTCCTTTTCGTATTACATTTTCTCTATTACACTGCGTTTCTAAGAATTTCTTCACTGCATCACATTTAGTTATACCATAATTGCTCACATCCATAATAATGGTATAAATTTAAGGTGTCCCAAATTCATCTTCTACAGACCAGATACTTGTCATCTCATAATACGCACCTTTTCAAATCCATAGTGTCTCTCATTATTACTATCGCAAAAAGCGCATACTTCACGCTTCCACCTACAAATAGATATTCAATTTATCAACATCCTCCTCTTGCCGTAAAATATCACTAATTCTAATTGGCTTGCTTTTATCATAATTAATAAGATTTACATTCATAATCTTATTATCATCTTCAGTTTCTTCACAGTAAGCTTAAAAATTACTTCTTTCTAAAAGACCTACTTGCAATATACTACCCTTGCCTTATCAAGGCTCTACATTTATCTATATCTTTCTTCAAGTCCTTACTAGTAGGTCAATCCTTTTCACCTACTGCTTCATTTACGTAGTCTTGAAAATCTTTATCATTCATTACATCATAAAACTAACTATCATTATAAGCCTTACGTGCAGCCATGAGGTTTTACTTTAAAAAGCCCTGAGAATTTTATCTTGCCTTTTAAATTTGGAAGCTTAAAACCATGTGCTACCTCACTTACTAGAGTGCAAAATTCTTTATAGCCTTTGAAACCAGGTACATAGTCACACTTTTTGACAAGATCACTTAATTCTTTTAAATCTTCATGCAATTCTTCGTATTCTGGAATTGGGCAAAGGAATTTCATCATAGCGTGGCTCTCATTCTCTAAATTAGAGATATCATCCTTGAAAGACTAAAGCAAAAATAGTACTCTATCAACTGTGAAGTTCTTTACCTTCTCGCTATTCTTTAAATGAAACACCTTGCGATATAAACTACACAATCCATTTATTGCAAGAAAAACTTTTTCCTCTTTATGCTTCGCTCTACTTCCTTTAAAAAGACTCACAAGATAATCTTTTGCTTTCTCTTTTAAAAACTTACAAAATAACCTTTAATTGCATCAAACATATCACCTCCACTACATTAACACTATTTTAATTAAAATATTCTTAAAAAAAATTTAAAGCTAACAACTTCCTCTACACAAATCTTGACAATGAAATGTTGAAAATAACTGCAAGCATTATACTTGACTCGACTTTTGCTTTCGTCATACAATGAATTTACCTTCATCATACATCATTATAAAATGATGTTTTGCATAATAGGTTAATGTTTAAAGCCCCGCAAGTGCTTCTCTAAATAAGCGTTTTATTGGATAACAGTTAATAAGATGCAAAAATTCTTTCAGAAAACTTAAAATCTTTAAGTTCTATAATGTCCTCCCTATTTGGACTGGTTGAAATTAGATAAATTGGCACACCTATTAATTCTTCTATTTTTCTCACATATCCCATCAAATTTGTAGGCAACTCATCAACAGACCTTTTGCCTTGAGTGTTTTCTTTCCAACCAGGAAACTCCTTATATATTGGCTTCAATTTTCCTTGTATCGAATGTGATGCAGGCAGATAATTATATATTCTTCCACTGCATTTATAACCAGTACATATTTTAATTGTGTCAAAAGAATCAAGAATATCTAGTTTAGTTAATACAATACTTGAAACTCCAGAAAGTTGCACTGCCTGGCGCACTAAAACTGCATCAAACCAACCGCAGCGTCTTCTTCTATTACTCACTGTTCCAAGCTCCTTGCCTATAGCAAATAAGCTATCTCCCACTTCATTTTTCTGCTCAGTAGGGAATGGACCGTTGCCTACTCTTGTTGTATAAGCTTTTGCTACACCGATAACATAGGCATTGAAAAACAATCCAGAACCTGTTATTGCTTGTGATGCTACGGTATTGCTTGAAGTAACGAAAGGGTATGTTCCATGGTCGATATCTAAAAATGTGCCTTGAGCGCCCTCAAATATTATTTTCTTACCTTCTCTTGCAAGATCGTTTAATATTTTCCATACTGGCTTTTTGTACGGAAGAATTTTTTTTGCAATCTCTTCAATTTCCTTTAACATTTCTTCTTTTTTTACTACCTGAAAGTTTAGGCCTTTTCTGATAGCATTATGATAATTCAGAAGAGCATCCACTTTATTATTGAGCTCATCTGTGTTTTCTAAGTCACAAAGGCGTATAGCTCTTCTTCCAACTTTATCTTCGTAACACGGCCCTATTCCTTTGTTTGTTGTGCCAATTTTGTGGTTCCAGTTTAAATCTTCAAATAATTTTTCCTTGTCCTTATGTACATTAAGTATCAATGAGCAGCTTTCAGAGACAATCAAATTACCAGGGTTGATATATATTTCTCTAGTTTTTAATGACTCTATTTCCGAGATTAGAGCATGTGAATCAAGAGCAACGCCATTTCCTATAACAGATATTTTGCCCGCCCTTAAAACAGCGGAAGGTAGCAAATTTAATTTATAAACTTCATCATCTATTACTATAGTATGCCCTGCATTATTTCCTCCCTGAAATCTTACGACTACGTCTACGTTCTCAGAAAGATAATCTACTATTTTACCTTTTCCTTCATCGCCCCACTGTAGACCAACAATTATAATATAATTCATTAATATTTTTTAGATTAACAAGTAAATATTAATGCAGTACACTACAAATGACAAGGAGTAATTCTCTGAGCTGGTTGGCTAAGATCTGATTTCTAGGTTTGAGTAACTCTCTAAACTATTGTTTGAATGGTTCTCTAGCCACAACTGTACGAACATTATAGTTTAAGAGCAAATCTTCACTGGAAGGGTAGCCCCATGAAAGTAGCACATTTCTTATCATTCAAGTGCCATTTTCTTGTCATCTCAGCACTCCTTTTCTTTATTACCCGAGTAGCTTCCTTTTATCATCCCAGTACTTGATATTGGAATCCAGCCTTTCCATAATCATTAAAACATCGTATTTTAACATAAAACAGCTACTTTTATACTCACTAACTTAATAAAATTCCTGAATGCCAGTGTCAAGCACTAGCTTGACATCCTCCTACTCAATTCATGAATTACAATCAGCAATAAATATTAAGAAATTAGCGAATAGAGAAAAGCAAAAGAAGCCCTGGTCAATGTCTATTTTAATAACTTAACATTAATGCTATATATACTTGAGAAGTAGCTAACCTCTGGGTTATAAATAACCATAGTTTATGATAAAGGAAGCGTCAAAACTTATCAAGCAGTTTTTATGAAAAAAGATGAGATGGTTAGATTTTAAACTATTTTAAAAAGACGAAAGAAACCACGTAATGTGAGTTGTTTACTGTTCTCTCAAAAATTTGGCGTCCGCTTCCTCTCTCACACCGCTCAATAAGTTAGACTAAGCTAATGTAGACAAAAATTAAACATAACACGCCTTATTTTATACTGTGCTTTTATCACTCAATACAAGATTAAAAATAAATTTTAGGCTAAAACACCAACAACAGCGGGATAGATGGATTAACGAAGGTTGTCAAGTAGTTTTTGTTTTTAGATATTCATCGAAAATTTAAAGTTATTTAATGTTGACACTGTACACATAAGCGCTAAAATAAAATGAGAAGTTTTTAGGAGTCATATGGCAGCAGATGGAAAAGCGAAAACAGCTAGTAAAAATAATCCTACTCATCGTCAGAAAGCTAAGCAAAAAATGTATAAAGATAAATCGATAAAACCAGTCAGATATATAGATCGCGACTCATGTATGAATTATATGTCCGCTGAATATGTGGATGGTAGTCTCGTTCAAGACGAAAGTGGCAATCCTATAAAGTGGGAAGCTGTATAGTAGGTTTAAATTTGTGGTTGAGATTACCATTAACTCTAAGAAATGTAAAGTAGAGGCTGGTCTTACTATAATCCAAGCCTGTGAAGCTGTAGGCGTTGAAATTCCACGCTTTTGTTATTATGAGCGCTTAGCAATCGCCGGTAACTGTAGAATGTGTTTGGTTGAAGTGGAGGGCGGACCTCCAAAACTAGTTGCATCTTGCGCAATACCAGTTGCAGATGGTATGGTTGTTCATACCAATACCCCAAAAGTCAAAAAGGCACGTGAAGAAGTGTTAGAGTTTTTGCTAATTAATCATCCGCTTGATTGCCCAATTTGTGATCAAGGTGGTGAGTGTGATTTGCAAGATATAACAATGTCATATGGAAAGGGAACTAGCAGACTTGATGAACGTAAAAGGGCTGTACCAAAAAAGCATTTTGGGCCACTTATTGAAACTGCAATGAATAGATGCATTCATTGTACTCGATGCGTTAGGTTCTTGTCTGATGTTGCAGGTACAAACGAACTTGGAGGAATTGGTAGAGGAGAAAATGTAGAGATCAGCACTTACATAAAAAGGCATATTAGCTCCGAGTTATCTGGAAATATCATAGACCTCTGCCCTGTAGGAGCCTTAACTTCAAAACCTTACTCATTTAAGGCGCGCTCATGGGAACTATCACATTGCGAAACTATAGATGCGCTCGATGCTGTGGGAAGTGCGATCAGAGTCGATTACCGCGGTCCGGAAGTGATGCGAATATTGCCAAGACTCAATGAAGAAGTGAATGAAGAATGGATATCGGACAAAACTCGTTTTGCTTACGATGGACTAAAGGTGCAACGCCTCGACCAACCTTATATAAAGAAAGATGGTAAATTAACACCAGTTGATTGGAATGAAGCACTAACTGTTGCTGCAAAAAAATTAAGAGGTACAAAGCCAAACAAAATAGCCGCAATTGCAGGTGATTTGGCTGATTGCGAGTCTATGCTTCTACTAAAAGAAATGGTGCATAAGCTTGGCTCAACAAATATAGATTGTAGGCAGGATAGTGCAAAGCTTATACAAAATAATCGTGGATCATACGTGTTCAACACCACTACTCAGGGTATAGAGAATGCAGATTTATGCCTGCTTATAAACACAAATCCTAAAGTAGAGGCAGCAATTATTAATGCACGTATAAGAAAAAGATATTTACAAGGCAACTTTCCTATCGCAAGCATTGGTCCTGACATTGAATATTTGTATCATGTTGAAAAGCTAGGCGATAGTCCTAGAATTTTAAATGAAATAGCGAAAGGAAATCACAAATTTTGCAAGCTGCTAAGCGCTGCTAAAAACCCTATGATCATCATCGGTCAAGATGCATTAACAAGAGATGATTCTGGATCAATTTTAGCTTTATCTGGTACAATTGCAGAAAATTTTAACATGATCAGAGATGACTGGAATGGTTTTAATGTGCTGCACAAAGCCGCAGCACGAGTTGGTGGATTAGATATTGGATTTGCTCCCAAAAAAGGTGGAAAAGACACTAACCAAATACTAAAGCAAGCAGAAAGTGGCGATATAGAAGCTGTTTATCTTCTCGGTGCAGATGAAATTGACACATCAAAGTTAGAAAATACATTTGTAATTTATCAAGGTCATCATGGTGATAGAGGAGCACATGTAGCAGATGTTATTCTGCCTGGAGCTACATACATAGAGAAATATGCAACTTATGTGAATACTGAAGGGCGAGTGCAGAGAACAAATTTAGCTGTATTTCCACCTGGTGAAGCAAAAGAGGACTGGTTAATTATTAAAGATTTGTCGCAATATATGAACCTACCCTTCCCATATGATAGTTTATTTGACGTGAAAAAAAAATTAGATACTATGGGCCCGCAGTTTAGAAACGCTGACCAGGTGATAAAAAACAAATGGGTGCAAATTACCTGCGACGAGATAAAACTAAGCAGCGCACCTTTCACCCTAAAAGAATATAATTTTTATATGACAGATTCCATAAGCCGAGCTTCAAAAATAATGGCAGACTGTACCAAGGCTTTCTATGGATACCCTAGTTAATATTTTATTTGTTTTGGTGCCGTTACTGCTCTCAGTAGCATATTTGGTGTACTTCGAACGCAAATTTATTGGTGCAATTCAGCTAAGACATGGTCCATGCGTCGTTGGACCTTTTGGACTATTACAGCCATTTGCAGATGCAATTAAATTAATGATTAAAGAGCCGATAATACCATTTATGGCAAATACCATATTGTTCATCATGGCTCCAATGCTCACCTTTATTTTAGCATTAATCGTCTGGGCGGTTATACCATTTGGTGCTGAAGTAATTATAGAAAACGGGCAACAGATAGTAATTCCCAAGGTGATAGCAAATATTAATGTTGGAGTACTTTATGTTCTGGCTGTATCCTCTTTAGAGGTATATGGTATTATTATTGCAGGCTGGGCAAGTAATTCTAATTACGCGTCTCTTGGCGCCATAAGGTCAGCTGCCCAGATGATCTCATACGAAGTTTCGATAGGCTTAATAGTTGCCACAGTTGTTGTTATAACTGGCACGCTAAATCTCGGAGAAATGGTAGTAACAAAGCATAATATGCCACTTTGGATTGATCTTCTACTCATGCCTATGGCAATAGTGTTTTTTATTTCTCTTCTTGCAGAAACTAACCGTCACCCGTTTGATTTACCAGAAGCTGAAACAGAGCTTATCTCTGGGTATAATGTTGAATATTCATCAATGCCTTTTGCCCTCTTTTTCTTGGGAGAATATGCAAATATGATCTTAGCGAGTGCTATGATGACAATATTTTTCTTAGGAGGATGGCATCCTCCTCTAGAGCTTAATTTTCTGTATAAAATTCCAGGTTTAATTTGGTTTGTCTTAAAAATAGCTTTATTGTTATTAATGTTTGTTTGGATTAGGGCAACAATACCTCGATATCGATATGATCAGCTAATGCATCTTGGTTGGAAAGTGTTTCTGCCAATATCAGTACTTTGGCTAATACTCATCTCAGGAGTGCTACTTTTTACTGGGAATTTACCAGGTTTAGAGTTGTAAATATGCGTGCTGATCACAATATCAAAATTTCTTTGATAAACTTTTGTACTAATCTTCATAACTTTTATGCTATTGCTTTTCTGATACCAATCCTCACACACAGAAAGTAGATGGACAGCAGTAAAAAGCCACTCAATAGAAATAAAAAACTACTTGACAACCCTTACCAATATCATTTATCTCAGTACTGAGGCTATTTTATTTATCCTTGCAATCTGTGTAGGTTAACAACAAAACTTATGGTATTTGGCGTCTCGTGTTTAAATTTTCGCACTGTGTACACCTTACGTCTTTATTAATTTTACCTAGACTTCTAGATTTTTACCTATACGAGCTGAAACGCGCTTATAAGTCGTTTAAGATAGTTATAGATTGTCAAATAGATAAGAGAGTATTTGAATACTAGCTACCTTATTTTTTCGCCTTCTTTTCTGCTTAATAAATTTCTTAACTCTTACAATTTTGGTTAGTTGCATTTAAAAGTAGCTGAATCGCTCCATCTTGAGGCCCAGCCGCTGGACCTGCTTTGTGGTTACCCTGCTACACGATGCACTAAAGCTATGAATGTAGTGCAACTTACTGCAAGTCGATAGTTCAAAATGTTCAGTGCATGGGCTAAGTGCTATTACTAGTACAGCAACATTTGTTTCTATTTCTGCCTCACATGTAAAGCCTATGAGTTTTGAATATTTGAGGCATGATGAAATTATTATAAAGAAATTTCTAGCAAATGACGAAAGGTAGTGAGGTAGTTCTGGACAATCTGAGCATCGGTGGCAAGATGAAGAAAACGTAATTCTTTTACAAAACAAGCCACAAAGAAAAGAATTTATTAATTTATTCACTACAACTAACCAAGGTCAGGGCTTTTGTTCTGTACCTCTGTGGTTGTTTCTAAGCAAAAACTTAAATCAGACAATAAGTTTTAAACAAATTGGATTAGCTATATTTCTAATATTGACGTTTTGTATACTCTTGAACTGCTATAGTTATAAATATTTATAAATTTACTAAACGAGAAAAGCAAAAGAAACCCTGTTCGGTGGCTAATTATTTATATGCACCTCATCAAAATATCGACGTTTTATTCTCAGCGCTACGACCCACCTTTACCTGATAAAACAGTACCAACTGACGCATTGCTTGATATAGAATCGCTAGTTGAAGAACTGCTCATCGGACTACCAGTAAAGAATTCGCAAAAGAACCAATTTTCACCACTAGAGGCTTCATACTAGGTCCTGCACTAGTCTCTGGATCAGCAACTAAAAACGCTGATTCTGAATAATAGCCACTACTTTCTTTTGGAAAATTCGGAACCTTTGGAAGCTACAGAATCGCTTTACCCTGGCTCATTTCCTACTGAACAATTTACCTACAACAGAGAAGGAGATCAGATTAGAGAAGCCACATGGAAGAACCAGCTTCGTTAAGTGATGGACTTGGTGAATCTTTCACATCAGAACCAGGATTGAGTAAAAATGACCTTTGCCGATTTCTAAGATTTTCAAGATTAACTGCAAATTCAAAACGTTCAAAGTCACTATTATATGCAATTGTAGATCCCATAATCCTAGGAAGTAACTGAACAATCATTTTATTAGAGATAGCGTACACTGGCTCTTTACAATTAGCAAATTGTGGATTTTCAGTTTTGCCTCTAATATCGCTTATAACATCACTTAACTTGCTATTAATTTTACTTATATCTTTCTCGCTTAAAGATTCAGCGATCATTCACTTCTATAAAAGGTATAAGAGCAAAACTATTACCATATTTTATTTTTGCATCTATAAAGACATCATGATCATAGCCATAAATTAATTTCCCAGTGAACTTAAAAATTAGTTCATTAAGAACATTTTTGCAATTTAACTTTAGACTCTACACTACCCAAAGTTCTAAAATCAAATGCTATTTCTTTCTTAATATATTCTATTATATTTTTAACTACCTTATCACTAACATCCTTAATGTACAACATACCATTCCTATATTCGTAAAAATCCTAGTTCTTAAGATTACACTTTCTTAATCTTGAGTTAAACTCTTGAATATGCACGCTCCTTTAAACAACTTAAAAAGTCTTTGAATCATACTCCTCTCTCTCTTAAAGTACTCGTCATTAAAACTATACAGTACAAATAAGGAAGAGAGACCTACTTTTATTGGCCACTTTTTGTATAGTTCCTTTGCAATCTACGTTCCTCTTCCTCTTTTACTCTTTCTTCTCTTAGATTTTCAATCACTTTAAACCCTATAACCCTCTCAAATTCGTTAACAAAATGAAGCTTTAAGTGACGGATTACTTCCTCATTTGTAGAATCTACAAGCTTTACTACCACTACACCTTTACCCAAATATCTTTTATCAGCATTAGTACCTAAAACAAACGGAAAACACCGCAAATTATAATATTCACTTGCTGTTTCTCTAGTGTGATAGTTGCAGCTTTATTATCTTCTCTCCTACTTCTTGCAGATATTTCTCTACATTAGTATCGCTAGCAAATAAATCAAAACATCTTCTTCTTTTTATCTTCTACAGCAAAGTTAGTGTTAACTTTATCAATAGCATAATTATTCAAACTAAACGCATTGACCAGCTTTTACTGAATTACTCGCAACTACCCCTACTCAAATTGTTACTAAACAACATTATTAATTCTTACCTTTATTACTGCAGGCACCAATAATACTACTATTACCAAATTGTGTATTAGGCTTGCACTTTCACGTTCGGCGCTGCCACTTTGTATACTGATCATGTATTTCCTTGTTAGTACCAGTGTATTTCTCAAATCTATCACTTGGAGTAAACCCTTTTGAACTACTATTATCTTTTTATCGTTATTGTTTGACATATTAACTACTAGTAAAAATACTATTTAATTAATCACAACAAGTAAATTATCAATGCAAATACTTTTTTATTTTTTAAAAATTTTTGTTCGTTTTTATACTACAAGATTTCCAGCATCACACGCTGGAACGACATTCTCATTGTCATCTAAGTAGCTCATAGGATGTAATAATTCATCAAGACATTCTACTGTCTTCTCGTCTTTTTCTATTGATTTTACATGATTATTAATTTTTACATCTCTATACTCACCTGTTGATTGAGCATTATTCACAAAACTCTGTTTAGATTTAGGTTCACGCTCAGCACTAGCATGAGACTTTCATTAGTTCAGATGGAACTTGAAAATGATCAATTGGATAATTGTGCTTGGTAGATGCTTCAACAATTTTTCTGACGTTCCTTTCAATAGCTTTTGTTGTAAGTTTAGCATAAGGACTATCTGCCATTTATCATTAATAGACCTACCTCTTTCTTTATTGATGCTATTAACATTATTATTTAGAAGCTTCCTTTCGAAACCGGCAAACTTATTTTCTTTCTTATTATTAGACTCGGTTTTTCATTAACACTATTAACATTAGCATTTGAACGCCTTGTGTTGAAATTAATAGATTCTCCATAAGACTTGAAACAAAATTTTACCACACTCGTCCCAGGCACTTTTCCCCGCTCTTTTGTCGGACATGCAGTTACATTTTGTTTTGTGTTATTGTCTCGCTTGCTTATTTTGCTCACTTTTGTTTCTTTTACCCAACTATTTTTCTTACTGTGGCATATTCTTGCACACGATGCACAAAATTTGCCAGAGGTTTTGGCAAAAGATCACAAGCTCTTGCTTGGTCAGAGTGATTGGCCCTGCAACACCAGATGAAAAGTCAAGAAGATAACTTAGAACGACGATTTGATATCTCCTTTTCGTGTCTAACTTTATTTCCATAATTTTGAAACTTCTTTAGTTGCTTCTTTTTCTTTCGCTGATGTTTTCTTTACCTTCTTCTTTGGTTATTTCTACTGAAACTGTGAGCTCAGCTGAAAAGAGTCGGCAAACACCGTAATAACTGAGAGCCAACCACAAACATTTGAAGCTTTAATTTCAGATTATGAAGAGCCTCAAGACGTTCTAATATTGCTTGCCTCCTCTTTCTGGGAATAAACTACCATAAAACAATCTCTCAAATAGCTTTCCTATTTCCTTATCAATCTGTTCTCTGAAACTCAAATTTCGAGAGAAGATTGCTTTGATTAGCTTATTAAAGCTATTACGTAAAAACTTTATTATCACAACAAGCCAAGTTTCCTTTCTCCCAGATCCTTACCCATCCTGTAGACTTGCGGATCTGTCTCTACTGCAAGCTCGCTATCCATGAAATTGAAAAATTTCAAAAGCTTCACCAACAAATCATCCATACCACTTACAAAATTTTCCTCATTTTCTGCAGCACTCAGCTCGACATATGATAGAATGTTATCGACTCTGTCAAGAAGCCTTCCTGCTCAAACTCGAGTTTAAGTTTCTCGTACTCGACTTCCGCTTATCTTAATTTATTAATAACTACTTGTCTAACAAACTCGTCTGCAGCCCCTTGAATCTCTTGGAGCTTTTGATTTGCGTGGGCTATGTCTTCTCCTCTGATAAGTCGTTGTAGATTGAGCCATCGCTTAAATTACAGCTGCCTTTTGGAAAATCTTTCACTATTTTGCTCCTTTAACATTTTACTAGTTCAATTTTACAGCATCAAACATTTAATAAGTCTTAATTGTAAAGTTATCAATAAACTTTTATAAAGTATTATGTCACGTATATTATAACATACACTGTACAACCTTTTAATAAAATCTTCTCTATTTATTTTGAGATTTCAACCTGTTTTAACATCTGTCTCTTTAAATTTATCCTTATTAGCATTGATTTCCCTCAGCTATTGCTTTTGTTAAGTATTTAATATTGTATCTATTATATCCTCCTATGGGATATTACGCAAACACATTTTTACTTGCTGAAAACCCACCTGCGAAACCTTGCCAAGAGCAGCTTTTCCGATACTTTTAATGAAAAGTTAACTGATTGATTCATTATTTTATACTTGATCAATTGTTATATTATCTGGATTTTTAATAGAATATATTAATAAATTAGTAATAATTCATTCGAGAAAAGATAAAGCAGCCAAGCAACTTCAAGTATTAGCCAGCTGGACAGGGATCGTAATGAAAAGAAAATGGCTATTTATCGTTTATGTTTTCTTGCTATGCAGTCTGACTCTCTTGTTGCTGTGACTTTCGACTTTGTAATTTTACCTGTCTTAACTCACACGCATCTGCTTCTGACCTTACAACATGAACAGTGATTTGTACCACTACTTCACTGTGAAGTTCTATACTCACTTGATACTCACCTAAGTTTCTTATTTTTGATTGATCAAAGGATATTTTACGATGATTAATTTTATACTCCTGTAGCAAGGATTTTGCAATTTCTCTTGTTGTCACAGAACCAAAAATTTTGCCATCCTCAGAAGCTTGCTTTACTAACACCACAAACTTATCAGCAAGAGACGCTGCTAGCTCTTTTGCCAAATTCAATTTTCTTATGTTCTTCTCTTCTAAAAAGGAGCGTTGCTCCTCCAGTTTTGCTATACTTTCCTTAGTAGCTTTAACCGCCTTCTTTTGTGGAAAAAGAAAATTTCGTGAATAGCCAGGCTTTACCTTCACAATTTCTCCTGATTTACCAAGAGTCCTTATATTTTCCTTTAGAATTACTAACATAAATTACCTAAACCTTTTTAGTACAGTAAGGAATACAAGATAAAAAACGTGCCCTTATGATTTCCAAGCGCAATTTCCTCTGTTTTTTTGCACACACACCTGTTAATCTTCTAGGCAATATTCTACCATATTCAGAGATGTATCTGGATAATAAATCCGTATTCTTATAATCTATTTCCTCATCTCCAAACACAGCAAGAGAACAATCTTTAGAACGCTTAAATCCAGTCCTGTTATTTACAGACACATAAAAATCATTAAAATTACTCCGTTTTCTTGTCATTATGCGCTTTGCTCCTCAATTTGTTTATTCATCATATAGGATTTACCTTCAAAAAATTTATCAACCCGAACAGATAAGTGGCGAATAATATTTTCGTTAAGCCTTACTCTACGTACAAATTCATCCATAATACTTGAAGTAGAACTCACGCACATTATACAATAATGACCACTCTTCATCTTATTTATCGGATACGCGAAGTCTAATAGACCCCAATATTCATACTTTATTAATCCCGATGCTTCAACACTTCCTAAAAGCGCCTCTAATGCTTTACTCAATCGATTTTGCTCTATTACTTTTGAACTTATTAAAACCTCTTGAAAAATCTTTATTATATACTCTGAAATATTTTCCTTTAAAGGATTTATTGTATTACGAATAAACGCATTCTTAGCAATTTGCTTATCACCTACTGGAAATTTTATAAAATCCTGTGTTATTCCAAGACCTTTTAGATTACTCTTTAATTCCTTATCAATTTTTGATTCTACCTCTTTTAAATTTGAAAGATCTTTTTCCAATTCAACCCACAGAACTTTTGTGAAACCTTCCAAAAAATTAGAATAATCAACTAAACTTTCTTGAATGTTTTTAGCATGTACATCTGATTCCTGTTTTGCTGGCTTGTCATTTAGAATGACCTTGATTTGTTGAAGCATAATATCTTCTTTAATATTCTTCAATAAAATACCTAGTTCCTGAACCATTTCTTCCACTTCTTGCTGTAACAAGCCCTGTTGCGCTATGAAAGTAAATTCATAAAGATTCACTATACTTTCCTTTAATATCGATTAAATATCTCATTATATAAAGCTTTTTTATATAAGCAAGCCATTTGTATCAATTTCTATGCCTTTAATCCAGCTTAAATTGGATATCTCACAAACAGCTTGAGGTGTGATTGAATATGCACCTGGTAACAAGATGCTCACTTTATGCTTTTCAAGCAGAAGTTCAAGCATAATTTTGGTTCTGCCTCCATCTTTCAGTACCGAACTTAGCTCCATAGCAGCTGTTTGTGAATCCGCACACCCAGTTAACACTAACCCCTTCATTAAAGAAGTGATCCTTTCCGTAAATTCAGATATATTCTTCCCTGTTGATCTTGTCGTATTCTCCGAAGCCTCAAGATCAATTATCACAAATGTTCCTGGCGAAAATAATTTTTTTTTCTCCTCTATTATTTTGTTATTATAGAATGCTATTTCAGAAACATTATGTGGATCAGAAAGCGTGAGTATAATAAATCTTCCGCGCTCTGAAGTCCTCATACGTGCATTTAATATTACGCCAGCAGTTTTTGTCGTCTTACCTTCTC
Organism: Wolbachia sp.; assembly: GCA_051710285.1. Classification (GTDB taxonomy): domain Bacteria; phylum Pseudomonadota; class Alphaproteobacteria; order Rickettsiales; family Anaplasmataceae; genus Wolbachia. The sequence continues at coordinate 53,675 of JBPETD010000001.1, read as the reverse complement.
CGATAAATCCAATATTTAATTTTTTCAAAAGGGCTCTAAATTTCTCAAGTGGGTGATTAGTTAAGTAAAATCCCAACGAAAATAACTCATGTTCTAATTTTTCATCTTCATTGAAGTCTTCTACATCCTCAAGTTTTGGCTTGAGAACATCAAGATTGCCAAACAAAACAGCTTGATTCGATTCCTTATCCTGCCTATTTTTATTTGCAAAGTAAATCAATGTGTCTATTGACTCATATAGCTGCTTTCTGTTTTGATGCACACTATCACATGCTCCAGACTTAATTAGGCTTTCTAATACTTTTTTATTTATTATATGACCTGAATTTTGAATGAATTCCCATATGTCCTTATAAGCGCTTGAACGTGTGTTCACTATTCCTTCTGCTATAGAAAAACCAACATTACGCAAAGCAGCAATGCCGCAGCGTATTCGTTCATCCTCTATTAAAAATTCAGCCTTAGATTTATTTATATCAGGTGAAAGAACAGAAACTCCACTGAATTTTGCAGCATGATAAAATAGATTCAGTTTGTCTCTGTCATCGATATTCAAATTCATCAAGGCTATGAAAAATTCCAATGGATAGTTAGCTTTAAGGTAAGCTGTTTGGTAAGATATAACTGCATATGCGGCTGCGTGAGATTTATTAAATCCATAACCAGCAAATTTTGCAACAAGGTCAAAAATATAACTTGCCCTATCATAATCAACACCATTTTTCGTTGCTCCTTGGATAAAAAGTTCACGTTGTTTATCCATCTCTTCTTTGATTTTCTTACCCATAGCACGTCTTAGTAGATCTGCTTCAGCTAAGCTATATCCAGAGAGAATACGTGCTATTTCCATTACCTGCTCTTGGTAAATTATTACTCCAAATGTTTCTTTTAATACCCTCTCGAGTAATGGATGAATATAATCTGGTTTTTCAAGCCCGTGCTTTCTTGCAACATAAGTTGAAATGTTATCTATCGGCCCTGGACGATAAAGGGAAATCAAAGCGATGATATCTTCAATACAGTCTGGTTTTAGCTTGATTAAAGCTTCTCTCATTCCAGAGCTTTCAAGCTGGAACACTCCAATTGAATCACCTCTTGAGATCAATTCGTAGGTTCTCTGATCATCTAAAGGAATCGAGGAAATGTCAATTTTTCTTTCATTACGATTAATTAAACGACATATATGATCTATCAACGTCAATGTACCAAGTCCAAGAAAATCAAACTTTATTAGTCCAGCCTTCTCCACATATTTCATGCTGTATTGAGTAATTGGTAGAGCTGAATTTGGATCATAATAAACAGGAACAAAATTTTCTAACTTTTGATCACATATCACAATTCCAGCCGCATGAGTTGAAACGTAACGATATATCCCTTCAAGCTTAAGAGAGATATCAAGGAGTTTTGCAATTACTTCATCACTATCCCTTTCTTTCTGCAGATTTTGATCAAGCTCTATCGCTTGTGATAAAGTTACAGGATTTACCGGATTAAACGGAACCATTTTAGATATTTTGTCCACCTGAGCATAAGGCATCTGCAATACCCTTCCAACATCGCGCAGCACGGCTCTTGCCTGTAATTTTCCAAAAGTGATTATTTGAGCAACATAACCATATTTTTTACGAACATAGTCAATAACTAAATCTCTCTTTTCCTGGCAAAAATCGATGTCAAAGTCAGGCATTGATATACGATCAGGATTTAAAAATCTTTCAAAGATCAGACCAAATTTTATTGGATCAAGATCTGTAATCTGCATCGCCCAAGCAACAATTGATCCAGCACCAGAACCTCTTCCTGGACCAACTGGAATGCCATTCGCCTTGCTCCAACGAATGAAATCAGAAACTATTAAAAAGTAGCCAGCGTAATCCATTGAAATTATTACGCTTAGTTCATAATTTAGCCGATCGCGGTATTGCTTAAAATCAACATCATGGGTGTCATCCCAGTGCTTGATACTGGGATCCATATTTCTTTTTTCCTTGATTCCAGCATCATGTGATGAAATGACAGAAGAAGATTGCGCAATACGAAGTTCCAACCCCGAAATTGCCTGTTCTTTCAGTTCCTCATTCTCAGTTTTATTCTCTCGACAAGGAAATTTAGGCAAAATAGGCTGTCTACTTCTTGGCATGTAAGAGCACCGTCTTGCTACTACTGAAGTGTTATAAATCGCTTCTGGGATATCGCTAAATAGCTCCTCCATTTCCGCCACAGATTTGAAATAATGCTCAGTAGTTAGCTTCTTTCTGTTATTCTCAAGAGCATAACTTCCTTCTGATATGCACCTTAATATATCATAAGCCTCATAATCAGACCTATTGAGAAAAAATACATCATTCGTTGCAACCAGCGGTACATCGTGCTGATAAGCAAAGTCTATTAAGGTTTCTTCGATCTCCAACTCTTTATTAAGACCATGACGCTGCAATTCAACATATAAATGACCATTGAATGCTAGGAGTAGTCTTTTTATCGTTTCTTTATCTTGCTTCAATAACAGTTGAGCCAATATACCGTCATATCCACCAGTCAAGGAGATTAGGTCTGAACTTGAATTTAATAACTCATTAAAATCAACGCAAGGAATATCGTTACTATTTTCGCGCTTTCTAAAGGACTCACTCACTAAAGTGACCAAATTAGCGTACCCTCGCTCGTTTTTTGCAAGCAACAGTATAGGTAGATTTTGCTCTGAGTGTCGAACTATAATATTGCATCCTATTATTAGCTGTATCCCTCTACTTGATGCATATTCTGCAAACTCGAGTGAGCCAAATAAGTTACCTGAATCAGTTATCGTGACTGCTGGCATTTTATTCAGCAAACAAAGACTACTCAGCTCCTCAATTTTGACCGAACTCTCAAGCAGTGAATAAACACTGTGAACACGCAAGTGTATGAACATAAAAAAACTTCAGACTAGTAATAAAAGAATAGCATTAATTTACTCGTGAGGACAAAACTTATTCAAGAGTTCCGACATAAAAAACTACTTGACAACCTATGCCAGTTTCCTTGCCACAGGATTGTGTGTATAACAACGCAAGATCAGCTACTTGTTAAACGTATAGAATATTAATGCCAAGTTGTTAAAATAGATATTAGCCAGGGCTTTTGCTTGGTAATTCTTTAAATATTTATAACTAAAGTAGTATCCTAGATTCCAGTGTTAATCACACAACTACACGAGCATTGTAATTTGAGCCTACCACTAGGGTGTCATGCAAGTAGCTGATACTGGCATCCAGGAATTTTATTAAGTTGATGAGTATAAAAATAGCTGTTTTATGTTAAAATACTAAGTTTTAATAATTATGGAATGCTGGATCACAGTGTCGGAGCACCAGGATGACACCATCCTTTTCTTGTATTTCGGTGCTTGGATGACATCATAACAATCATTGCTTTTCTCTGCTTGGTTTAGGTTATGAATAGGTCTAATCTAATGGCCTTTAAGAGCAAATTACTAAGTTTATGTTTTAAACCATTTATCACTACTTGATACGCATACTTTCACGAATGCTCTTAAATAATTCTATATCGTAAATCCAAGCCACCATCCTTCCTCCATTTCTACCCTAATAAAATTTATAAATAGAGTCTAATATAGCGGCTTTTATATACTGATTAAAATATCATTAAGTCAGAAAGATCGATATGTTCCTGACTCAATGTTTACTTATCAAGCAGAAAATTTTGCTCCTCAGAAAATGGACTTCTACTTCATTTTCTACATCAGTTTTCAACATCATAACTATCCTCTTTCTTCTGTTTACGGAAAACCATCATCCACCAACAATAACAGCAGCTACTAATAATGTTGTTGTACTATCAGCAACCCCAGTAGCTGCGTCTCATACTCAACTTCTTCAATAGCGATTCTTTCTATAAAATAGTTTTCGTGGTCTTTTGACTTAAAAGTCCTTCTAGATCCTTTAGATATCTTTCGTCGAATTTTCTGAAATCACACTCTGTTTTGCTTTTCATTCTCCCACTCTTCAGATCTGAAATAATATTGTTAATCATCAATCTACAATGCCCTTCAGGAGTTGGAATTTTTTTGTCATTCCAACAACAAAGCGTAACCTGTATAAATTATTAAATATACTAAAATACCAATTGTTAAATTCTCTCCTTTTAATGAAAGTAAATTTTCTTCCTTTTTATGTCTTCAAGCTAGAAAATAGTAACCGCTGTCATCTCCTCAAACGGTATAATTTCTTTCCTTCGTGAGGCGTTTTTGATCTTTTTGTTATACATCTACTTCTAAATTTATTAGTATTCACTATACTAGCAAATCGAAAGTTTCAGTCTATATCTTTTTATTAAAATTTTTATGTAAGTATTACTTTTATTATATTATATAATATATGTTAATATTTAAATCAATGAATTGATTTCACTCTCATTACAACATATTATGCATAAATAATTTCAATAAAACGATGAAGATAAATGAAATTAGAGAAAGATTTATAAAGTTTTTTATAAGTAACAACCATAAGCAGGTTTCTTCTTCTCCTTTGATCCCAGAGCATGATCCAACACTCATGTTTACAAATGCTGGTATGGTGCAGTTTAAAAACATCTTTACCGGATTACAAAAAACTGAGATGAAACACGCTGTCTCAAGTCAAAAGTGTCTAAGAGCGGGTGGCAAGCACAACGATCTTGAAAATGTTGGCTATACAACTCGTCATCATACATTTTTTGAAATGCTCGGAAATTTTAGTTTTGGCGATTACTTTAAAGAAACTGCAATAGAACTTGCATGGAAATTCATTACTGAAGAACTGTCCATTGACAAAAATAGATTATCCATAACTGTCTATCACACTGATGATGAGTCATACAAGATTTGGCGCAAGGTAAGTGGTTTTTCTGATGATAAAATCATCAGAATTGCAACAGATGACAACTTTTGGAGCATGGGCAATACTGGTCCATGCGGTCCATGTTCTGAAATTTTTTATGACAATGCAAAACCTAACTTACAAGACGATGATAGAGTTGTTGAAATTTGGAATCTAGTATTCATGGAATTTAATAAAGATGAAGAGGGTAATTTACAAAAATTACAAAAAAAATGCATCGATACTGGAATGGGCCTTGAGAGACTAGCAGCTGTCATGCAAAACGTTCATGATAACTATGATATTGATCTATTTTCTGCTCTGATAAACAAGTCACAAGAGCTTTGTGGAAATACAAAAAATAAAATAGCTCATAAAATCATCGCGGACCATCTTCGTGCAGCCATATTTCTAATTGCAGAAGGGGTACTTCCTGGAAACGAAGGCAAAAATTACGTACTTCGCAGATTAATCAGGAGAGCTGCACGTTATACCCATCTGCTTGGATATAATGACTCTCTACTCCATCGCATTTTTCCAGTGCTGATAGATAGCTCAAGCTCAGCTTATATGGGTGATGTTTATCCTGAGCTAATTAGAGCCAAAAGCTCAGTAGAGACAACATTAAAATCAGAGGAAGAGAACTTTAAAGATACTTTGATGAAAGGCATTAGTCTTCTGGAAAGATTTACTGCAGATTTAAAACCAGGCGATACTCTGCCAGGAGAATCGGCGTTTAAGCTATATGATACTTATGGGTTTCCTCTGGATATCACTCTTGATATTTTAAAAGAGAGAAAAATAAATTTTGACCAAAAAGGTTTTGATAACGCAATGAAAGAGCAAAAAGAGAGAGCACGTGCTAAATGGGCCGGATCTGGTGAAAAGTCTGTTGAGCAAATATGGTTTGATTTGATCGATAGATTTGGCAAAACAGAATTTGTCGGTTATGAGTTTAGTGAGGTAATGGATGCAAAAGTGATAGCCATAATTTCTCCTAAAAATGAAATTATTGATTCTGCAAAAGAAGGAGAGAAGGTAACCATTATACTTGATAAAACACCTTTTTATGCCGAATCAGGTGGACAGGTGGGTGACGCCGGAAGTTTCATTATCTCTTCTGTTACACAAGTAGCTGACACTGGGATTCAGCCAGCACCACGCGCTGGAATGACACTAGATCTAGGTATAACCACAGTGAAAAACACCAATAAGATTAACGATCTGTATCTGCACAGGTGCGTGGTTAAATCTGGCTCAATTTGTAAAGGTGATACAATTACAGCAACTATTGATAAGGAGAGAAGGCAAGACCTAAGAAAAAATCATTCAGCTACACATCTTCTGCACTTTGCATTGAGAAAAATCTTTGGTGATCACATTACTCAAAAAGGTTCCTTAGTTGCGCCAGATAGACTGAGATTTGACTTCAGCCACAAAACTCAAGTTACTCAAGATCAGCTGTTTACAATAGAAGATATGGTAAACTCTCTAATCAGAAAAAATCTTTCCACGTCTACAAAAATTCAGAGCATGAATCAGGCAATAGGCGAAGGAGCTATGGCATTGTTCGGCGAAAAGTATGGCGATCAAGTAAGAGTGGTAAGCATTGGAGATTCAAGGGAGTTGTGTGGTGGCACGCACGTAGAACGCGCTGGAGAAATTGGCTTGTTTAAGATAGTGACAGAATGTTCTGTTGCATCTGGAATAAGAAGGATCGAAGCTTTGACCGGTCAAGAAGCAATTAATTATGTCCGTGATAATGAAATCAACTTGAAAAAAATTGCAGAATCTGTAAAAGCGCCAGTAAACGAAATAATAAGCCGAATCAGTATTTTAGGCCAAGAGCGTAAGGAATTCAAAGCTAAAATAAAAAACCTTTATAAAAAATTCGTGAGCACAGAGAACACAAAAAACACTAAAATAAATGGGATGAATTTCGTAAGCCACGTTTTCACTGACATTCCAGTAAGTATAATAAGGGAATTTGTTCTACAGCAACAAAGAACAAAAACTGTAATAGCCTTCACAGCAACGGAAAGAAACAAAACAGTGATGATTGTCAAAGTAAGTAAAGACTTAACTGATAGGATCAGCGCAAAAGAGTTATTATCTACTGTAATCGGAAGAGATTGCAGTGGAAACGCTGAACTTGCTCAAATTGGCTGTGATAGTGATAAAACAAATCATATCATTACTGATATCTGCAGAAAAGTAGCAGATGCGAAAGAACTAAGCAGTTAAAGCCTGCTGTAGCTACATTATACTTACCTCATTTAGTTCCTTGCTATCATTTTTGATTCATCATTCTAATCAATGAAAATTCAATATCATTAAAAATCCATTCAACATTTCACATAAACGATCTTTTATTTTAGGCCATATATCCTTTTTAAATGTTTCCGCCGTCATCGGAGAATACATTACCCTATCAAGCCATCCACTTCCCTCATAACTTGACTCGAAATATCGAAGAACTCCTTTACTTCATTATAAACGCCGCGTGCCACTTTTAACGCCTTTTTCTGCACTATTTTCGTCTCCAATAGCTGACAATCTAAGTGTATTATAATTAACAGCTATACAAACACGTTTATAAAAATTTGTCAAATTCCATGCACTACTCTTATTATCCTTTGGTATATGATTTATTATCTTCTCCACCAAATTGCCTATTAAAGGAGATAATAAAGCCTGACAAAAGTGTTTGATATTATTTTTCGTTTCACAATCACGTGATATTTAATACATTTCTCTGCTAAACAATATTCAAGTTCTGCTTTTCTAATAACCTCTTGATTGCTACCTGTCTTATTACTTTCAACGGCTTATCTTTAGAAGTCTTTTTATTTCTAACAATTTACCCATATAAAAAGCTTTTCTATTGTCTTTAACAATTCGTCTTTACTAGAAGACTTTATTATTTCTAACAGTTTATCTTCTATGATTGCAAATTTTATCTTTTCACGAGACGTTAGTTCTTCTTTGTAATCATATTCTGTTTTTCATTTATCAAAAATTCCTCTTTTTCAACTCCAATTGTTCTAATGTTTCTAGGATTTGTTGGTTATTTTTAAGAGCTCTCTTATCGACTCTATGCTCAGGCGTACCTTTTGCCTGTTATTTAGCTTAGCTTTTAAACGCTCATTCTGATCATTCAGTGCTTATTCTAATGTAGATTTCCTCTAAATATCTCAGATCATGCTTGCAAAAAGTCTCTACAGTTTCTGCTAGGCCAGATTCATACCTTTTCAATACCTTACATGAATATCAAACACCATCTTTTTATCCTTGAAACGATCCTTACACTTTATGCTATTTTATTTCTAAATACATTCTTTCTGCAAAATCATTCACTTTATTTGAAGCTTCCTCATTAGAAAACCTATACCTCTTTTCTAAATCTTCAAGCCGTTTCATTAGACTCTTCTTCTTATCCTGACTTGATATTACCATACATAGATTGTGTTAATCATCTCACTAAACTCTGCTCTTCTTTATCAAGTATATTCAATTATCTCAATTCACTTTTAGCTCTTTTTATTACCGATCTTATTAGCCTTCTCTCAACCTCTTGATCACTACCTTCAAATTTTAAAAGATCTTCTAAATTATTGTTCCTATCTTATGTTTTCTTCTATTTTTACACATCTCTCGACTTATTTTCTAAAATGCTCAATCTACTGTTCAGCATTATTTAGAGCTTTCCTTATTTCTGTAGGATAAACATCTTTACGAACATCAATTACTGTCTCCTTTCAGCTATTTTCCTTCTGTTATAAGCTATTTCCATAGTGTTCTAAGCATAGAAGAAGATTATTATCCTTTAAGGTAAAGGTACTTCTTTTTTCCTGTTTTTAAATCTTCTATTATAATCTCTTTTTCAGCTGGTAATTTTCTTGCCTTGGCTTTTTAATTCTTGTTCTACTAATACTTCTTCCAGTCTTTCTTCTAATGAAACCCTCTTTTCTTCTTTGCTGTGCAATTATGATTGCTCGTATAAAGGCAACTCTGTAAGCATCTTGTATTAAGTGACTTGTCAATTTAGAATCTACACTGTCACCGCTTCAGTCTGAACTAGTTCAACAACTCCTTCAGTTTATCATATGTAATATCTTTGTAACTGTTCAAATTGTGGTGGAAACTTGATTTCATGTCCTACCTAATGTCTAACTCACCAGCCATCCAATGAAAAGATACTTAAATACTCAGATGCTCATTCTTATACAACCAACTATCTATTTTAACAGTAGCAATCAAAGAATGAGATAACTTCTTATTTGAAGATAAAAAGTAGCCAAAGCTAATGTTGCAAAAATAATTAAAGCGATAACCACAACTATATTAACGAGAATCTCTATTGCAGCATGAACACTATATGTCAATCTTTTTACTGTATTTTCACCTATCTCACTTTTTTTGCTTCATTTACCTCCGGGCTAGTTTGTATTTTATCGTCTGCTTTAGATCTGTTATATACTACTAATCACAATGAAACAGAAGCAATACGGAGGAGTATTAAAACTGAGAGAGCTAAATTTAACACCCGTTTCCTTGACACATTCTCTTTATTTTATCAAATATTTCTCTTAGTATGTTATACAAGGAAGCAAAAATCAGAGTCATACCTTTATAACAAAATATATTCAGCGGAACGTTAAAACCAGAAGTCATATCACAAAAAAATTCTCCTAACAATCTAACTTAATACCAACAATCAAATTTTGGTATTCCTTGGAATAGAAGCTTGTTTCAATTTCTACATTAATTTCTAAAGACAAGGCAAGAGTCTGTTCTTCTATATACTCACTCCACATATTCACCGCTTCTTTAATTTTCTCATCCTCTGTTTTGATTGCTACTCTGATTTTATCGGATATATGAAAATCAGCTTGTTTTCTAGTTTCCTGGATGAGCCTCATGACATCTCTCGCGAGCCCTTCTAGAATTAATTCATCATTTAGTTCAGTATTTAGAATAACAACTCCTTTGTTATTATCAAACGCAGATGAATATTTACTGTTTGCTTTTAATAATAGTTCATACTCACCTTTTTCTATAATATAGTTCTCTGATTCATCTCCTAAAAATACTTGCTCATTTCCAACTTGCCTCCATTTTTCTTCCTTGACATATTGAACTAGTTTCTTGATTTTGTCTGGAACCCTTTTTCCAAGTAGTGGGAAATTTAGTTTCAACTCTAGTGATGCAATATCTTCAAGTCTATTTACTAATTCCAAGCTTTTTACATTTACCTCATCTTTTATCATCTCTTGGTATTCATTTGAGTCTCCAGCACACTGGATCCCAGCGTCATGCACTTGGATGATAGGAGAGAATTCTGGGATAACAAAAAGCGGTTTACCTTTAAGAAAGCTACAGGAAGACTTGTGATAAATGATCATACTGCCAAGTGGTTGCCTGATACGTATATTAAAGGTGTTTCTGATAGAGAGTGCAGAGTTGCATATCTCTCTCACCAAATCCATCTTAGCAATGAGCTCACTATCAAACTTTTCTAATTGTGGAAAATAAGTTAAATGAACAGATGTTTCTTGATATTTGAGCCCCTGCCATATAGTTTCCGTTATAAGCGGCAATAAAGGAGCTGCAGCCCGAAGTATGTAATAAAAAACCTTATATAGAACATTATAAGCGTCAGTCTTATCCTGATCTAAATCACTTTTCCAAAAACGCTCACGACTGCGTCGAATATACCAATTATTTAACACTTCAAAAAAATCTATCAGAATTCTGCAAGCCTCTTGGGAATTATAATTGTTCATAGAATCTTTGATACCTTCTACAGCTTCAAAACATTTGGAGATCATGTAACGATCAATAATGCTTTGGTAAGCCTTACAAACTTCAGCTTTAATTCCATCTGCATTTGCATACATTGTAAAAAAGTGATAACTATTCCAAATAGGCTTTATTACGTTTCTAAGAACATTTCGTATTAAGTTTCCTTCTCTATCAAGTAGCAAATTACCACCACAAACAATAGATCCAGAAAGCATAAGAAAACGCAGTGCATCAGAGCCATATTTATCAAACACTTCCATTGGGTCCGCATAATTATTTAAACGCTTGGATAATTTTTGCCCTTTTACATCGAGAACAACACCGTGGCATATGCAGTTCTTAAATGGCTCACTGTCAAATAAAGCAGTTGAAAGCACAAAAAGTGTATAGAACCAACCCCTGGTTTGCGCTATATATTCAGTGATAAAATCCGCCGGGAAATTACTCTCAAACCATTCTTTATTTTCAAACGGATAATGGACTTGTGCAAATGGCATTGAGCCAGATTCAAACCAGCAGTCAAATACATCAGGCACGCGACGCATAACTGATTTTCCTGTTGGGTCATCAGGATTTTGCCTTGTCAAAGTGTCAATAAATGGTCTGTGCAAATCATCCAACTTAACATTAAAATCTCGCTCTAGTTCCGGTATCGAACCATAAACATCCACCCTTGGATATCTTGCATCGTCTGATTTCCATACTGGAATCGGTGTACCCCAGAATCGATTACGTGAAATTGACCAATCATGTGCTCCTTCTAGCCATTTTCCAAACTGACCATCTCTTATATGACTTGGAATCCAATTAACTCTCTTATTTAGCTCTACCATTCTGCTTTTGAATTTTGTCACAGCAATATACCAAGAAGGCATAGTGCGATAGATTAAAGGAGTATCAGTTCTCCAGCAATGTGGATAATTGTGAATATATTGCTCAGTTTTGAACAAATTTCCCTGTTCTTTCAGCTTCTTTATTACTATATCATTAGTATCAAAAACATGAATTCCAGCTAAATCTAAAACTTCAGCAGTAAACTTTCCACCGTTATCAATTGGACAAATGGCTGGAATATTATGGCTTTGGCAAAGATAAAAATCTTCTTCACCAAATCCAGGAGCAGTGTGCACAATTCCAGTACCATCTTCTGCTGTGACATAATCTGCTATGAAAACGCGGAAAGCATTTTTTGTATCTTTAAAATAATCAAACAGTGGCTTATAAGAAAGACCTACAAGATCATCTGCTTTGAGTTTTATATTGTACTTTTCATATGTAATATTGTTTTGTTCGAGGTGGCTGATAAACTTCTTCAGGTAGCTTTCAGCGAAGATGTAGATTTCATTAGGTTGGTCTGATGTTATTTTAGCGCTCATCTCTGTCATCCAAGTGCTTGACACTGGAATCCAGGTTTCTTTCTCTCTAGATTCCATCGTCACGCACTTGGATGACACCAAGGAGTAAACTGACACTGCACAATACTCAATGTCTTTCCCTATTGCCAGCGCCAAGTTGCTTGGTAACGTCCAAGGAGTTGTAGTCCAAGCGAGTAATTTACATTTTTGTTTAAACTGCTGCGGATTTTCTAAAAGCTTAAATGCAACAGTTACAGCTTTGCTAGTCTTTTCTCTATATGCATTATCAAGCCTTGTTTCAAAATTGGACAATGGAGTTTCACATACCCAGCTATATGGAACAACACGCACCGATTCATACAATAGACCCTTATTATAAAGCTGCTTAAATGCCCACATAACTGACTCCATGAATGACTTATCCATGGTTTTGTAGTCATTATGAAAATCTACCCACCTTGCCTGCCTATTTACATACTTTTCCCATTTTGATGAAAATTTCATCACAGAAGTACGACAATGGTTATTGAATTTTTCAATACCGAATTTTTCTATCTCAGCTTTGCCGGATATTCCGAGTTCCTTTTCCGCACCCATCTCAGCCGGCAGTCCATGGCAATCCCAACCAAACCTACGTTCAACTCTTTTTTGTAGTATGGTTTGATATCTTGCAAATGCATCTTTGATAAAACCAGTGAGTAAATGCCCATAATGTGGCAGTCCATTTGCAAATGGAGGCCCATCATAAAAGACAAAACAATTGTCTTTGGAACGCTCCTCAACTGACCGCTCAAAAATTTTGCCTTCCTGCCAAAACTTTATGGTTTCCTTTTCTAACGATGAAAAATCAGGACTACTCGTTGTATCAGGATAATGCTTTAACTTCATACTCATTCTAACTAAATAAATCCAAAGAATATATGACTTTCTAGAAAATCACAAATTCAAAAGTATTCCTGCCCTAGCAAACTATTCTGCCTAGCTTCCAATATCTTCACATTTACTATCTTGCCTCTATATTTATCTTCAGGATCATCAATGCAAACTGATTGCATATATGGGCTTTTACCAATAATTTGGTTTTGATATTTTCCTTTTTTATTACCAAATAGAACAGGAATAGTCTTGCCTACCACACTCTGATTAAATTCGAGTTGTTGTGCACTAATTAGCTTCTGTAAACGGAAAAGGCGCTCTGTTTTAACTTCTTCTGGTACTTGATCTTTCCTTTCTGCTCCTAACGTCCCCGGCCTTGAGCTATATTTAAAACTATAAGCATGAGCGTACTTTACTTTTTTCACTAGCTTCATAGTTTCCTCAAAGTCTTTTTCTGTTTCACCGGGAAAACCAACGATAAAATCAGCAGAAAATTTGATTTCAGGTTTCAATTTGCACAATCTATCTACTATCTCCAAATACTCCTCCGCAGTGTGTTTTCTGTTCATCATGCGTAATATTTTATTCGAACCTGACTGTACAGGTAAGTGAATAAATGGCATGAGTTTCGGCTCTTCCGCATGCGCCAAGTAGAGAGATCCATGCATATCTCGGGGATGAGAGGTCGTATATCTGATTCTTTCTAGCTTTTCAATTTTAGCGATATGACCAATTAATTTCCCTAAATCCCATATTTTTCCTTCGCATTCCCCGTGGTAAGCATTGACATTTTGACCAAGCAAATTGATTTCCTTTGCTCCATTTGCAACTAATTTTAGCGCTTCACGGAATATTTTATTTACTGGCCGCGAATATTCAGCCCCTCGAGTGTAGGGAACTACACAAAATGTACAAAACTTATCACAACCCTCTTGTATGGAGAGAAACGCAGAGGACCCTTGGCTACTGCTGTAACACTCATCTGATAATTTATCAAACTTTACAATCTCAGGAAAATCGATATTTATCACATGGCCTTTACTTCTGCTTGCTTTAACTATCAGCTCTGGCAGGGCAGCGATACTCTGTGGACCAACAACGATATTCACAAATGGAGCTCTTCTGAACACTTCCTCGCCTTCTGCTTGTGCTACACATCCAGCTACCACTATAATAATTTCTTTATTTTTTCGTGATGAATGAATCTTACCAAGCTCTGAATAAAGCTTTTCTGCTGCTTTTTCTCTAATATGGCAGGTATTCAATATTACCAAATCAGCTTTTTCCACGTCGTCAACAACATTAAACCCCAGCGGTTTAAGTATATTTTTCATTAAAACGGAGTCATAAACGTTCATCTGACAGCCGTAAGTCTTGACATATAGGCCTTTCATACTTTTTAGTTAAATTGTACGAAAAACTGGATTTCAGTACAACTATTATACAATTCTAGCCGTTATTTAGGTAGCTGACAGAAACAAAAACTACTTGACAGGTTCCTCCCAAACCCACTACCACAAGGTTGAAGCTATTATTTATCTTCAGTCTGTGCGGGTTAAATGAAAAAATTTAGTGTATCTAGCATACTATGTTTAATTTTGTACTATATGCACTTCACGTCTTCTTAAAACTTCTAGTTTTACCTATACAAGCTGAAACACGCTTATAAGTCGTTTAAAATATAAAACGCCAATATTATATGATAGATAGTAAATAACTGGGCTATCGGTGTTTCTTTTGCTGTTTTCTGTTTAGTAAATTTCTTAAATATTTACAGCTAAAAATCTCTCCGCAACGTTAATTTCTTTTATATCTGTAACTCTATCATCCTGATCGAACGAGATTTGCAAAGACTTGCTGCTATACTTCCTTTTTCCTAAGAAATTAGACTGTTTAATTTTATATGAGATATAATACCAAACATTTTCATCAAATTTAGATACTAATGTTGGCAACCCTAAAGCCTGAACCACTTTTTCTTTGTCATCGCCTATTTTTATCTTATCCCACAATTTAACGCTAATGCCCGGAGCTCCGTGATTGTGAATAGTGTGTGTACAGCTTACTAGAAGTAGTAAAATAAGAAATATTAATGCTCGCATTTTTATTGATAAATCGTTGTAAATTACAATACACTAGTAAACTGCCTGTAGTCAAATTTTGCAAAAGTTAAATTGACTGATTTTTGATATTGCTTAATATAATATCTACTTCAGAAAACAATTAAGTGCTCTATGTCGTTATTAAAAGCAGATCCAATATACAAACCATTCAACTACCCTTGGGCATATGATGCATGGCTACAGCAACAAAGGATACATTGGATACCGGAAGAAGTTCCGCTTGCTGATGATGTAAAAGATTGGAAAACTCAACTTTCGAATGTGGAGAAAAATCTACTAACTCAGATTTTTAGGTTCTTTACTCAAGCAGACATTGAAGTAAATAACTGCTATATGAGGCATTATTCAAATATATTTAAGCCAACAGAAATATGCATGATGCTTGCTAGCTTTTCTAACATGGAAACAATACACATTGCATCTTACTCATACCTTCTAGATACAATTGGCATGCCAGAAAGTGAGTATAAAGCATTTCTAAAATATGATGCTATGAGGAAAAAGTATGAATACATGTTAGAATTCGAGGAAAGTAAAAAACACGATAAAAAACATGTAGCTAAAACTCTAGCAGTATTTGGTGCCTTCACTGAAGGACTGCAGTTATTTGCATCATTTGCAATTTTGCTCAATTTTCAACGTTTTGGAAAAATGAAAGGCATGGGGCAAATAATTGCTTGGTCAGCACGTGATGAAACCTTGCACACCAACTCGATTATCAATTTATTCAACACGTTTATTAAAGAGAATAATAAAATTTGGAGTGACGAGTTCAAAGAGGAATTATATTCTGCATGTCGCACTATCGTTGAGCTTGAAGACGAATTTATAAAGCTTGCTTTTGATTTAGGAGACGTTGAAGGACTATCTGCAGATGAAGTGCGCAATTATATACGTTACATAGCAAACAGACGATTAACGCAATTAGACCTGAAACCAATATATGATATTAATCATAATCCCCTCCCGTGGCTTGACGAAATACTAAATGGTGTGGAGCACACGAATTTCTTTGAAAATAGAGTAACAGAATATAGCCGCGCAGCAACTCAAGGCACATGGGAAGAAGCTTTCGCTGAAAATGATACTGATGACAAAGAGCGCTAATTAGTCTCTTTGCGTTACCTGCATTATCCGAAACTTGACATTTTGTTTATAATATTCCACAATAAAGTCTTATAGCTTATAAATACAAGAATTAGATAAAATACTATTAGCAGTCAGTTATAGCTCAGATCTAAATAAGGAAAATGTAGTTAATAAAATAAGAACTGAAATAGATACTAAGCTCAAAGAAGAAAATTCAGATGAGCAAAGCAAGAAAGATTTAGAAGAATGTTTAAGCAGTAGAAAGATGACAATTTTGATTTAAAGAAATTCCCATATGGTAGTTTACTACAATTAACAGCTAAACTTAATTGTGCAAAGCTAACAAAAGCTCTGATAAAAAGTGGCATTGATGTGAATCATAACTTTCCTTTCCATTGGGCTGCAGAGCTCTGACATGTACAAGTAACGGGAATTTTACTTGCAGCAAAAGCAAACTTTAACATGTGTATGATCAATATAAACTAATCCATTTAAATGATGCTGTTGAGCTTGGAAATAAAATAGAAATGGTGAAACTTCTGTTAAAAAGGAGCTACTAACGTACCAAATCAATGCGGATGTTAATGTACAAGATAAAGACGAAAGGACTTCTTTATATAATGCTGTTTATTACAACCATGGTGAACAACCAAGGCTAAATTACAAAAATTCAAAAGTAGCTAAAACTCCTACTAAATTATGGTGCAGATCCATCATTTATTCATAGGCCTAAAGCTATAACAACAGGGAATAACTATAAGTATATTAGCTGTCATTGTAAACTACATTAGCACTCGTTTATGCCACTACATTACCTGCGCTAGCAATAATTGGAATTACCTTAACATCTGCACTGATAGTTAGTGGAATTTCCCATGGGATCTGGTAGAGGTCATCATAGCACTCATTAAATAGTTATGTTATGTGAGGTTAGCTATGATACTACTGGTAATAAGATAACTGTTAATCCATAACGCTCTTACCAAAGTAACCGCACCATAGGTTTTATTTTCTTAGAGTAAGAGTTACTAGTAAAATAAATTAATTGAAATCCATAAAAAATTATAAGTATAAAAGGAGCAAAGTGTTTGATTTAAATTATTTAATGATGATGGAAATAGCAGTAATAATAGTGGCTATAGTGAGCATTTTAATAGATCTTTTGTACTCAGTACTTTGACCAGTCTTTCACCTCTGATAATATGTGTAATCATTGGCAGGCACATCTCTGTAGTATCACTAATTGCAATTCTCATCACAACCTCCCTCCATCTGCAAGCCCACATAATCGTAATATGAATGATTCACTAAAACAATTATGCATCTAGATGGCTTATTTATTGGGAGCGTTATAACTGGAATTGGTATTGTTACATACGGCGTTACTTCAATAACCAAGGTAATTCTCTATTGTCTTATCAACTACAGCAAATTCATTGTTATCTATAGGAGTTATAGCACTATTATTTTAACTGTGGCTACAATTGGAATAGGTACTACAATTAAGCTTGCCGGAGTAGTGAAAAGTATATATCTAATAAACAAACAAAACCACCAGAGGAAGAATCTGGGCCTCCTCAACAAATAAAACCAGAGCATTTATCAGATAGAGTGAGTAAGTGAGGTCAATGTAGATGAGCACACACTGATCTCAGCTACTAATTTATCACAGTAACCGCGCCGTGGCAGTGTTTATATTTCTTTCCAGAGTTACAAGGGCATTTGTCATTTCTCGAGACTTCGTGGAAACCATCCTTTTTAGTGGAGTGCAACCTATTACCTATTTCTTGGTTATCTGCTAGCTTAAAGTGTGCTAGGCGATTAACTGTAAGCTCTTTCCATTTTTCAAGCATCGACTCGAACATCAAAAAAGCTTCGCGTTTAAATTCATTCAATGGGTCCTTCTGCCCCATAGCACGCAAATTTATACTTTGTCTTAGGCTCTCCAGAATTGAGAGGTGCTCCCTCCATAAATGATCAAGTGTCATAATCATCACTTGCTTAACTACCGTATTCCACAGGTCTGTGGTTTGCTGACTATTGAAATATTTTTCCTTTTCGGCGAAAAATTCCTGCACTTTATTGTTTATGTAATCTAAAGCTTCTTGTTTGTTTAAAAACTTCGCTAAGTCTTCTTTATCAAGTGTTATTCCATATAAGATATGGAATTCTTTGGCAATATCTTCAATGTAATCTTCATAATAATCATTATGCACTATGCTTTCTATTACACTCTCATTTACTTCACTATAGACTTCAGACAAATCATTGATTTCATTGTCTAAAATATGATTTCTCTGCTTAAAAATAACTCTGCGTTGGTTATTGATTACATCATCAAACTTAAGCAGGGATTTCCGAACGTCATAGTTTCGAACTTCAACTTTCTTCTGTGCCTTCTCAAGCGCCTTATTGATCCACGGATGATGAATAGCTTCATTGTTCTTTAGCCCCACCCTCTGCAAAAAACTTCTCATTCTATCGGAACCAAATATTCTCATTAAATCATCTTCAAGCGACAAGAAGAACTTAGAAAGTCCAGGATCACCCTGGCGCCCAGAGCGGCCACGCAATTGATCATCTATTCTCCTGCTTTCATGTCTTTCGGTTCCAACCACGCATAAACCTCCAGCTTTTATAGCAATTTCCTTATCTTTTTTTACTCTCTCGACTATTTCTTGGTATTTTTTTTTTCTTTCATCAGCATTTTTTATCTTATTTAGCTCAACCTTTGCTATCATTTCAGCATTGCCACCAAGCTGAATATCAGTTCCACGTCCTGCCATGTTAGTTGCTATAGTAATGCTGCCTGGCACTCCAGCTTGTGCTATTATATACGCCTCTTGTTCGTGATAACGAGCGTTTAGCACTGAATGCTTGAGAGAATGGCTTCGCAAAAGCGCAGAAAGTTTTTCAGAGTTTTTAATACTAACCGTGCCAACAAGGACCGGTTGAAGGCGCTTGTGGCATTCTTCTATAAACTTCAACAAAGCATTAAATTTTTCTTTTTCTGTGCCATAAATTTCATCATCAACATCTATTCTCTGTACAGATACGTTAGTTGGAATTTTCACTACATTCAGCTTATATATATCATAAAACTCCTCTGCCTCTGTTGCCGCTGTTCCCGTCATGCCAGAAAGTTTGTTGTACATACGAAAGTAATTCTGAAATGTGATCGACGCCAAAGTTTGATTTTCATGCTGAATTTCAAGATTCTCCTTTGCTTCAAGTGCCTGGTGAAGACCATCAGAATATCTCCTACCCTCCATCATACGCCCAGTAAATTCATCAATAATCATTACCTTACTATCCTTTACTATATAATCTTTATCAGCAGTAAACAGTTTATGTGCACGCAATGCTTGATCTATATAGTGAGTCATTACCATGTTGCCAGTATCATAAAGCGAGGAATTTTCAGGAATAAGATTATATGATCTGAGTAATTCCTCCACTCGTGAAATGCCATCTTCAGTAAGAAATACTGCCCTACCCTTTTCATCTACCTCATAATCAGAATCAACCAACTTTGTTACTATCTTGTCTATACACTTATATATCTGATTGTTTTCCTCAACTGGACCGGAAATAATAAGTGGAGTACGTGCTTCGTCGATGAGTATGGAGTCTACTTCGTCTACTATCGCATAATTGAAACCTCTTTGCACCATATCCACTTGAGAAAATTTCATATTGTCCCGCAGGTAATCAAAGGCAAGCTCGTTGTTTGTTGAATATACTATATCTGCACTATAAGCCTCTTTTCTTTCTTCATCTGTCAAATTATTCGTGATAAATGCAACAGAGACCCCGAGAGAATTATATAATTTACTCATCCATTCTGAGTCTCGTTTTGCAAGGTAGTCATTAACAGTTACAATGTGCACACCTTTGCCTTCTAAGGAATTTAGGTACGCAGCTAAAGTTGCAACGAGTGTCTTTCCCTCTCCTGTTTTCATCTCCGATATCATACCACTGTGAAGCACCATTCCACCGATCAACTGAACGTCAAAATGCCTCATACCAAGAAATCTTCTCGATGCTTCGCGTACAACCGCAAATGCATGTACGAGAAGGTCATTTAACGTTTTTCCATCTTTCAATTCTCGTTTGAACTTCTCGGTTTTGTCAGCAAGCTCCTCATCAGATAAACTCTGCATTTCTGGTTCTAGCGCATTAATCTGTCGAGCAATTTTTCTGAAGGACTTTATTATCTTCTTATTTGTTAACGCAAATGTCTTTCTTATAAAAAGAAATGATAATGTAAAAATAAAGAATATAAGAATAACTGTTAAAATCAACGTAGAATCTAACATAAACTTAAGTAACGTACATTTAATATGAGATTATATTACTAAACTTATCATGCAGCAATTACATATTAAGTTTGAGAAATCTTTGGAAAGTCTTATTTAAACCAAGAATTTAAGAATTTGTTCAGCAATTCCTATTAGATGATAGCACTTTAAATATTTGTAAAGGTTAAAGAGAAGCATGCTACAAAATAAAAAATCGCACTGAACTGTAAAATACTTTAGTTGTGGTAGTGATGATGAAGTAGAAGATATCCTACTTAGACTAAAGTTTGTAGTTAATCAACCTAATCATTTAGAACTAGATCATATTATTAAGAAAGAAATAGGAAATGTATACAAAATATCAGTGGAGAAGATATTTATAAGGTTTTATCCGTATATATGACAAAGTAGAAAAATGCTTAGCACAAAAGGTTAGCAACATTCCTTATCTAACAAGGAAAGACAAATTGTTTTAAGGAAGCTATAAAACATCTTTATAGTCTTAAACCCAAAGAAGACCTACCTGAACTTTGGCAAGTCTATTTCAAAATTATAACTTTGTCGGCAGAGAAGTGCTGCTAGATATAATAGAAGAATGTTTGGACGCTAATGATACAGCAATACTAGTTGTTTTTCATGAACTAGGTAGATCAGGCAAAACACAATTAGCATTAGAATTTATTTGGAGTAAGTTCCAAAATATAAATGGATAATTTGGTTTAATGCAAAAGATAAAATACTTTAATTAACGAGTACATCAAGTATAACGTAAACTAAACATTATTCATTATTATAAATGAGATGTCCCCTCGAAGAGGATCATGCTAAGCATGTTAAGTACTGGCTAGAATACTCTAAACGTGCAGGATGGCTACTGATATATGATAACGATCTCAATCATAAAGATATAGCAGATTTATTTCTACAAAAGGAGGAAAGATATTATTAACTTCTCGTTATAACTTTGGCTATCAACAACCACAGAGAATTATTTTTGTTGGTGCTTTGAACCTGAAGAATCAAGGGCCACATTTGTAAGATACTAGAAGTAAAAGGAAAACTCGTTATAACTCAAGTAGATACATTGGCGAAGGCGTTAGGTCATTACCTCTAACTTCAGCCAAAGCAAACGCTTATACAAAGAATACATATATAAATATTTCAGACTATATGAAATTATATAATGATAGAAACGAGCTTCATTATCTGATAAAACATTGCTTGAAACATTTTCAGTTGATGCTAATAGAGAGACTGTAGCAATAGTATATGTTACATGTGACATTGCGCAATAGAAATAATCAAAAGAGAATCTTCATTAGCAGTTAAATGGCTTACTGTCTGTACTTACTTAGGTAATGGTCCTATTCCTCAATTTTTACTAGAAATATTTGCTGATAATCAAGAAAATAATTCTTCCTAGGAACTTTCTACGAAACATTGGAAATATTATCAAGTTATTCCATGTAACTGTCAAAAAAGATCATAGCATGTTAGTACACAACTTAATTCAGTAGGTTACAAGGCTAAAGTCAGAGAAAAGTGAAAAGTACAGAAGAAATAAAAACCGTTTTCAACTATTAAAAGAAAGCTTTCTTATGATGGTGATAAATTAGAAGATTATGCTAAAAACGACAACTGTTGCCGCACTTAGAAGCATTTCTGTCGCATATTGATGTTTGGCTAAAAGAAAAACCTTTATAAAACATAGAATAGAAAAAGACTATCTTGTATAATTATTAGTATGGATGAATGATGGATTCTCTGATTAGGCAATCCTAGAAAACAAAAGAAGTACTTAAACAAGCCTTAGCAATTCAAGAGAGAAACACTTTGGCCATAATCACTTTATAATTACTGAGACGCTGACAAAGCTAGATAATACTTATTATGCTTTATGTAATCCTCAGAAAGCAAAAGAGTTGCTTGAACTGGCCTTACTTATCTTGAATCGCATTGTAGTCATGACAATTTTGAAGCTGCCAAAACACTGGTAAACCTAGGTATCACTTATGGCACTTTAAGTGATCATAAGAAACAAAAGGAGTTACTTGAACAGGCTTTACATATCATTAAGAAGTATTATAGCTCTGATCGTTTTGAAGTTGCTAAACTACTGGCAGAATTAGCCAATGTTTAGGCTTTTAGCAACACTAGATTAATAACAACTCATTTTGAGCTACACTTCCAGAACCAATCTGTTTGGGTCTTCTATGTAATTTTTTATTTTAACAAGGAAAGTTACTGCTCCTTTTCCGTCAACTATTCTGTGGTCGTAGGACAGGGCAATGTACATCATAGGTCTTATTTCCACTGTATTTCCTGCAGCAACTGGCCTACTTTGTATTGAATGCATGCCAAGTATTCCAGATTGCGGAGGGTTTATAATCGGGGTGGACAGGAGTGAACCGTATACCCCGCCGTTTGAGATAGTAAATGTTGCACTTTCCATTTCTGATACTTGTAGTTTACCTTCTCGAGCTTTTTTGCCAAGGGCAGCTAAAGTCAATTCGATTTCGGCAAATGACATTTGGTCAGCACTCCGAATAACTGGCACAACAAGGCCTTTATCAATGCCAACAGCAACTCCTATGTCATAGTAATGTTTATATATGATTTCATTGCCTGAGATTTCAGCATTAATTTCAGGAATTTCCTTCAGTGCTTGCACCGCTGCCTTTATAAAACAGGACATGAAACCCAGTTTTATTCCATATTTTTTTTCAAAAGTTTCTTTATATTTTGTCCTAAGATCTATCACATTCTTCATGTCGATCTCATTGAATGTGGTCAGTATTGCAGCAGTGTTTTGTGATGCTTTCAAACGAGCAGCGATTACTTGTCTTATTTTGCTCATTTTTACCCGTTCTTCTCTTCGCTCACCACTTGCTATACTTTTTGGCAGTTTGACCACAGGCTGTTCAGCTCCTGCACTTTTTCTTATATGGCCTATTACATTCGCTTTGGTTATTCTGCCTCCCATGCCAGTTCCTTTGACATCTTCTGCGCTGATTGCATTTTCCTCCATAATTTTACGAGCTGAAGGAGCGTCTTTTTTAGCATGGCTTTCTCTTTTGTCTTCTTTTCTTATCTCCTCTTTCACCTCTACTACAGAAATCTTCGCTAACAGCTGATCTGGGCTTATTACATCATCCTCTTTTACAAGAAATTCAGTTATTTGCCCAGAAGCCTCTGCGGTTAATTCAAGCGCTGTTTTGTCAGTTTCAATTTCAAAGACTAAATCATCTACTTTCACTGATTCGCCAATATTTTTCTTTATTTTGACTATACCTTTCGTGACTGATTCGCCACCTAGAGTTTTTGGCGCTCTAATTTCTATAATTTTGCTCATAAGACAACCTTTCATATAAACTTGCTATGATTTATACATGAAAAACAGTATAATAAACTAATAAATTTTTTATCATTTAAAAGTGAAAATGGATAACATACTCCTAAATGCTATTCTAGATATACTCACCCATAAAACAGAAAAACTACTTGATAACCTGCGTCAGTCCTCTTTAAAATAGAATTTTTGGTGTTTTAGGCCTAGAATTTATCTTTAATTTTCTATTAAGTAACAAAAGCACAGTATAAAACAAGGCGTGTTACGTTTAATTTTTGCAGCATGGACACTGCATGTCTTTATAAAATTTTGTCTACATTAGCTGGATCTCGCTTATTAAGCGGTGTAAGAGAGAACGGTAAACAACTCACGTTACAGGTTTTGCCTTTTTTATAATTAGTTAAAAACTGAACTAATTTCATTTTACAAAAAATTGCTTAACAAGTTTTGATATTTTTCTTATCATAAATTATTAGTATTTGCAGCTTCAAAATCAGCTACTTGTCAGGTATATAGAGCATTAACGCCAAGTTATTAAAATAGATATTAATCAGGATTTCTTTTGCTTTTCTAGATAACGTTTATTACTCAAATGGATGGTGTAATGCCTCGAGGGAATTTTTAAAATGCTCAGATGGAATGGCAGTAATAGTGTTTTTTTTGCCGTTCAGAAGTTTTAAAGATAAAGAATACGAATGGAGATGGATTTTATTTGCTATACCGTCGATAAAAGCCTTTCTTCCACCATATTTACCATCACCAAGGATAGGACAGTTTATGTATGCTAAATGCGCCCTTAATTGATGAGTCCTGCCAGTAATTGGTTGCAATTTTAAATAAGCAACATTGTGCTCTAACTTTGCTATGATCGAAAAACGCGTAGTGGCGTTCTGAGATGAATTTCCATCAATGACCACTTTTTCTTGACCTAAAATATATTTTTTTGTCAACGGATAATTTATTATTCCTCTATTCTTGCTCGGTATGCCGGAAGTCAATGCTAAATAAGTTTTTTTTATTCTATGTGCTTTGAATTCTTCCATAAGGTATTTGGCAACATTAGCATTGCGTGCAAATATTATCACTCCGCTTGTATCCCTATCCACTCTATGGACAATCTTAAATGTTTCTCCCTCTCTGATTTGGTCAAGCAAATCACTAATGCTGATTTTTACTTTTGCACCACCTTGAACGATTACTCCTGCAGGTTTATTTATAGCTAGTATATATTCATCTTCATACAATATGTTGTCTTTTAGTAGATTCACTAACTCTTTGTTATATTTGCATTCGGAATTGGTATTTTCAATATAATCTAAGTGTTTTATCGTTATAGTTTGTCCAGAGCTCACTCTATCGCTCGACTTTGCTTTACAGCCATCAACTTTGATTAACTCTCTTCTTAAAGATTTCTCAATTATAGATTGCTTTAAATTAGGAAAAATTCTTCTGATGCTCCTATCCAGCCTAACGTTGTTATCATCTACTGCTATGGTTTTAACATTTTCCATTATTTTATTTGAATAGACAGTCAGCTATTTACATGACACAAAAAAAGTATAGCACAAAACATGCCTCATAAAATCACTTTTTAAAATGTTACTTAAATGAGTGAAGCACCGAACATTGTAATTTGTAGGTAATTTACGCGGCAAATAGTGGTATGCAAGTAGCTAACACTGATATCCAGGAATTTTATTATGCTGGTGAGCATAAAAATAGCTGTTTTATGTTAAAATACGATGTTTATATGATTATGGAAAGGATGGATCCAAGTACATAGACACTAAGATGACAACCTATTAGGCTATTTAAATGATATTCTCTTGGTAGACTTGAATCACAATGTTCGCACAGTTATGTGTTTAACACTTAGACCCAGAAGTTTTTACAACATAAATCCTACTACCAAACAATAAAATGACTTGTTATGAATATATTTCCTGTTTATCCTGTTTTAACTCTTGTTTTACTCCATCCATTTTAGTACTAGGCTTTAACATCATATACATAATACCACCAAATAATAGTGCTGTTGTTGTAATTGCGGTACTGCCATTACTATAGGTATTAACTTAATCGGAACTGTGTTTCCCCAGTTGCAAAAAGTGCTATTGCCGCAGCAGCGTCTAATAATACGCTTGCACCACAGGCATATAACCCATTCTTTTGCCTTCTTTTCTAAGAACTGCCTTACATGCCAATCTTTGTCAAACGTTAATGAGGTCTGCCCCTACCTTTGTTAAAATATCAAATATTTTGTATTGTTATATTTGGCAGCTCGATTTAAGGATGTTTCTTTACAAACATTTACTGCATTAAGATTTACTCCTACTTTTATTAGAATATCAACTATCTCTATATAGCCACAATAAGCAGCCAAATGCAAGGGCGCGCGCTTCCTTCACCTAATACTTTACTAACACATCTGCTTCTGCCTTAGCTAAAACGTCAACCACCTTTGCGTAGCCATTTATAGTATCCCAAACCCAATAATGTACAAGAAAGATCCAAATAGGTCCCATTCCCTGTTTTGACAGTTCTCTCTACGTAACATTCTTTCCATTTCGAATTGGTAATTTACATCCTAATTATCCTCACCAACTCTTTATATTCATCTGAATCTTGTAGCAATTTCCCTTTTATTTTTTCAATTACGTTATCTTTGCTTAAATTTTTATCAGCATTAACTATACTTAATATTTCTTTCCACTAGTTGTATTCCATTCCTCTACAGATGTCACATTGGAGTTTAAAATTCTGATGTTAGCTTCTTGTAGAATTAGTGCCCCCTGGGATTAGTGCTTGATCAAAGCAACTTAATTAGTTATCCTGAGCTTTTTAATATGGTAAAATGACAGCTTTTGTTCCTCTGTTTATTTTTTTAATCTTATATCTTGGAAGCGGAACTTATTTCTCCTTTATCGGAACTAATAATCCACTTCATCAGGTTTCACCGGTAATTTGCTTATTACCAGCACTATTTTTTGCCGTTTCACGCGGCACAAATAAAATCCAGCATAACATTGATACTGTCATCGAGGGCATGGGTGACAAAAATACCCTTACTATGTGCTTAATTTTTCTATTTTCTGGAGCATTTTCTTCTGTTACTCAATCAATAGGTAGTGCAGACACTGTTGCTAATTTAATCCTCAATTTCCTTCCAACAAGGTTACTGTTACCTGGAATATTCTTGGCTTCTGCTTTTATTTCAACCGCAATCGGTACGTCCATGGGAGTTGTTGCGCTAATGGTACCAATCGCCGTTAACCTGGCAAAAAGTGGAGCTTTTGGTCTTGAAATAGGAACTGCAACTGTGGTTGGAGGCGCAGTATTCGGTGACAACCTCTCAATGATATCTGATACCACTATTGCTTCTGTTTCTTCACAAGGAGCTGCAATAAAGGATAAACTTAAAGTAAACTCTAAAGTAGCGTTTATTGCCAGTATTATAACGCTTGTCTATCTAGCAGTAACTGCAGACAGTACGAAAATTGTTACTATCTCAAACTTAGATTATTTATCGATAATAAAAGTTATCCCTTATATTTCTCTAATAATCATGGGTCTGCTTGAAGTTTCTACTTTAGTAACACTAACTGTAAACATAATTATTGCTGATGTGCTAGGAACAGTTTTTTTTGATTACGCTGTTATTCAATTTCCTCATGACATATATAATGGTTTTAAGAAAGTAAATGAAATAGTGATCTTTGCTCTATTTATTGGCGGACTAAGCCATATAATGTACAAACAAGGTCAAAAAGCATTGCATAAACTCATCGATAAAAGTGATATTACAAAGACTAAAACTGAATTTGTGATAGCAGGAATAGCATCTATGTTTACTGTTCTGGTTGCCAATAATACCATTGCTATTTTATTAAGTGGTGGCATTGCAAAAAGGCTCGCACAAAAACACAATATTGCACCACACCGCAGTGCATACTTATTAGATGTCTTTGCTTGTGCTACAAAGGGCATCTTGCCTTATGGTTCTCAGCTACTGCTAGCTGGTAGCATAGCCTCTATATCACCTATTTCTTTATTAACACAGGTGTATTACTGCTTTATTTTAGCAGCAGTTACAATAGGTGAAATAATCATCAACAGTAGACATTATAGGAGTACAGCTTAATGCATGGGGTGTGTTTTCAATGCGTTTTATAGATCTGCTGCTATGCTTTATGCTCATTTCCAGCAACTTGTTCAACACTAAGCTCTGATAGCATATATGTAACACTACCAACTGCCAGCGCTGCCACCATAACTGTGCAATGACTACTATCAATATAGATACTAAATCAACTGTAATTGCTCCAGTTGCAAAAAGTGTCACTGTTGCTGCAGTATCTAATGCTACAACCACGCCACCAGCAAAAACTCCTTTTCAGTTGCCGATATAGGTTATGTTTTCACAAAAGGTGTTTTGTATCCTTGTTATCACACTCAGTGTTGTTTTAAGTTAACTCGCTTTCCCTAGTTTAGTTTTATTAAGTTGTTTCTTCTGCTTCTTTCAGAAGATTCTTTATGCTATCATTTGTAGTTAAGTCTCTTAGAGTTCACCATCTTTGTTTTTTAAAAATGGTTTGCTAACTTTCTATTAAAACTTTTTCTATACATATATGGCCTCATTGAGCAGCCCAATGTAAAGAAGTTTCTCCAACTTTATTTACTAAATCAACATTTGCTATTTTGTTAACATGGCCTCAATTATTTTTTGACAGTTATTTAAAGAAGCGTAATGTAAAAAAGTACGATTATGATTGTTTACTATATTAACATTGATTCCTTTTATGCCTAATAGAGAATTTACTGTATTTTCTAAATTAAAATTAACAGCTAAATGTAACAGTTATTTCACTAATAACGGTATTTCGATTTAAACCTCCTCTCACATTAACTGCATTTAATGTTGCTCTCAACTCTTTATGTTCAATCACCATAGCTCTACCTACAAGGTCAATAATATCTTAACTGCAATACATACAGCAAAAAGTCAGCTCATTTCTTTCAAAGGTTCTATATTAAAGATAGAAAGCCCAGAAGCGATAACGTGTGCTAAGGCTTGAACGAGAAAAATTCTTGCAGCGGTGAGGCACAAGTTATCTTCCAGTATGAACCGCATGTTTAAGTCGCTTTTTCCATACCCCCATAGAGCATGAAACGTTTCTGCAACTTCAAGTAAGTAGAAAGTAATTCTATGCGGCTCATAAAACCTTGCTGCTATTTCTACCACATCTGGCCATTTTGCTAAGGTTTTTATGAGGAACAGCTCCTCATCTGTCTCTAAAAGTGAAAGGTTTACACTTGGGAGCTCTTTTGGAGCGTTACGCATCAATGAATGAGCACGAGCATGTGCATATTGCACGTAAAAAATAGGATTATTTTTTGACTGCTCTTTAACTTTGATAAAATCAAAATCTAAGACCATATCATTCTTGCGTGTTAGCATTATAAAACGAGTGATATCCCTACCAACTTCCTCCACTACATCCCTTGCTGTGAGAAAATTTCCTGATCTTTTTGACATCTTAACAGATTTTCCATCCTCGAAAAAATTCACAATGTTATGCAGTTTTACTTCTATTTTCGCCTTATTATCGCTTAGCGCAGAGACAACTGCTTTGAGCCTTTTAACATAACCGCCATGGTCACTACCAAGCTCTACGATCATATTGTTAAAGCCACGTGATATTTTATCAAAATGGTAAGCAATATCCGAGGCAAAGTAAGTCCAACTGCCATCCTCTTTTTTCAGTGCGCGATCAACATCATCACCAAACTCTGTAGAGCGAAACAACATCTCTTTTCTGGAAGTCCAATTTTCGCTTTCTTTGCCTTTTGGTTTTTTCAAATATCCTTCATATACTAAACCCTTGTCAGACAACATCTTTATACTCTCTTCGATTTTGCCACTTTTTTGTAGCTCATATTCTGAAGTAAAAACATCGTGACTTACTCCAAGCAAGCTCATGTCTTCCTTTATAAGTTCCAAGATAGAACTCAAAGTATACTCTCTGATTGCCTGATTATCTTGACTATTTAAAAGCTTTGAGCCATACTTTTTGACTAGCCCCTCCCCTATTGGTTTTAAATATTCACCAGGATACAAACATTTTTCGATACTAACCTTCTCTCCAAGGGCTTCCCTATATCGCAAATATACTGACTGAACTAGCGTATCTACCTGAGCTCCAGCGTCATTAATGTAGTATTCCTTGGTGACTTTATAACCAACTTTTTTCAGTAAATTTGCTAAAATGTCACCAAACACTGCCCCTCTTGCATGACCAATATGCAGTGGACCAGTTGGATTTGCAGATACAAATTCAACATTAATGGCCTGATTATTTCCAATATTTAGAGTACCGAATTCCGTCTTTAGCTTATTTATTTGTTTTAGAACTTTGTGCCATACTTCTATTTTCAAGCGCATATTGATAAAACCAGGGCTGGCAACTTCCACTTTCTCAATCTCGTCAAACAGTTCAAATTCTCTTGCCAAAATCCTTGCAATCTCAACTGGATTCTTCTTTTCATATTTTGCAAGCACTATAGCAACATTTGTATAAATATCTCCACGTGCTCTATTACTTGGAGGCTCCACAATAAAATTGTGTGCATTTAATACCCCTTGCTTCAACTTATTTAATTTGTCAAGAATTAGCGAGGAGATTCGCTTTAAAATGCTCATCAATCAAAAAGTTATAAAACTATAGCAGTATAGTAAATAAATGAAGTTAGTTGAAGGCTTATCTTGTATCAGCTTACAGAAACTACCAAGAGAAAAGAATTCACCAATGTCGTGTTTTCAGACAACGGGACAGAAGTTAAATGCGACTTGTAAATATAAAACTGGGTATACTTAAAACGCTCCCCTCTATTTTCATCCGTATAGCTTATCGGAATTGAACAGCTTTTGCAGTTAATAACAATCGCAAATATTGTAATCTAGATCAGATATTAACACTAGCGTATTTAAAGTAAAAATTCTCTATGCCACAGCTTTTACCACATGTAATCCACCTTTCCAGCCATGAGGTATTACCCTGTATTGCCAAATCATAGTCATGTCAACATGAAGTATGATAACTATTGTAATATGAATCATGCCAATACTTAAAGCATAAGTTATGATAATATTTGAAATACGTATACTCATCTGAATGTTTCATTTTACTTCACCAATCTACTGAAGAATTCATAGAAAAATTTCCTTCATCTACTATAAACTTTACATGTGATTCTCTGCATTTATTGTAGTAGCTTTTCAGTGAGCTTTTCTATATTTACTGTAGTAATTTTTTAGGAAGTTTTCTTTCTCATTTCCATTATCTAATGTAAGTTCTGCAGTGAGTTTACTTCGTCCGCTGTAAATTTCACTGAAGTCTCCTCTGTGTCTGCTGTAGTTTTGTAGTGGAGGTTCTTCTCCGCTTTCATTACCTACCACAGGTTCTTCAGTAGTTTCATCTGTAATTTCATCTTGGCTAGCACCATTTTAAATATCATTGCTTTCTGTCATAGAAAATCTCCTATATAATAAAAATATTATTTTAAATTAACAGTATTAGTAGGGAAGGCAAGAAAGACCATACATCAAATGGACTGTTAAAGTTATAATCCAACAGACAGAGATACGTAGTTCACATCACTTCTTTTTGTCTGTTACTTTATTTAACATATTGGGTTAACGATATTTGTGATCTTAATACGATATTGCTCATTTTTGATTCTCTACTCACTTTTAACGTCTTTCATCACCTTCGCTACAATTACCTACAAAAATCTATTGTCCCTAAATTATTTCCGCAGTAGAAATAGCTGCTGCAATGTGGTCTGAATATTCAAGTACTCCTTTAGTTTTGTAACTTCTATTATCCTGATTTCCTGCTTTCCCATTTCACTTCCAGTCCAATATGGTGGTATATTCAGCACTACTATACACCAGAGTCGTAAGCACGGCATCATGCTGCATCATAATGACTCACTGTGACCTGGATTTGCAATAATGCTTAAAACATAGGTTTTAATCACCTTTAAGTGGCGCGTGATGGTGTTTAAAAGACGTGTGTAAATTAGGAATGCGATAACCTCCTATAAAGCAAAATTTTTACGTAGCTATGGCAGTCCTTATCAAAGTAAGACCTATTATCAAATTTATCAGATATGTATAATGGTTCTCAATCTTAGAAATGATGTTCACCTATATTATAGCAATAGGCATTGTATGGTTGTAAAATTGAGTAACAAGTCATAAAAATCCTTTAAAAATCACTATATACTAATTATATGACATAATGATTAATAATTTTATAATATAAAGATTAAAATTGATATATACAAGACCTTATACCAATTCCACTACACAGAAGGCGGATGGACAGCAGTGAAAAAGCTACCCAATAGAAAACTACTTGACAATCTCTTAAATTCCCTTATCGTGTTTGTCGAAGTCATTTGTTTAATTTTCTAATCTGTGCACTGCGTGTCTTTTTAAGACTTCTGATTTCGTCAATACAAGTTGAAACGCACTTATAAGTCCTTTAAGACATCATCCAACGACGGATTTTAAAATAGAGGGTGGAATAACTAACTACCTCGTGGTTTTGTTGTCCTTTTCTTCTGTTTGATAAATTTCTCAAATATTATAGCTTAGACTAGTTGCGCTTAAAAGCAGCTAAATTGCAGAGTTTAAGGAATAAAACGCCAGTACTAAAAATAAATACCGACTAAGGCTTCTTTTACTTTTCTCCATTTGGTAAGTTTCTTAAGTATTTATTACTAAAGTAATATTCTGGATGACAAGAATGGAATATTTGGATGACACCATTATTGACTGGCAAAACGATACCTGTCGCTTTCTGTGTAGTAGAAATTGATATAAGCCAGAGGAATAATACTAAACTTCTTGAAAATTCATATAGGGAGCTAAAAATTGTGAATAGCAGCAATTAAATTAAATCTTAAACCAAAACGTTTTCATCTATTCTATATCTGTCAGAGATGATTTTAACCCTTTTCAATAAGCCAATTACATTTTCAACTATCACCTTTTGGATAGAAGAGTTCTATTGTAGTTAAAAGTGTTCATTCCCCAGCTAAAAATATTAGCTTGAAAAGAATCTTTTAAGATTGCATGAAATTAGAACCAACTTATTAAAAATACAAAATATCAAGTTCATGGATTAAAGCTTTTCAGTGTTGCTCTCATTCAACCTAATTGCAAATATTAAAGTTACAAGTCTCTACTAACTAAAATAATCAAAAAATTTCACAAGTCGTCTATAAAGTAAATTCAGCATGTCAATTTTCTAGCAAATTCTTTTTACAAAATATAACATTCAGTAACAAAAAATTTATCATTCCTATTAATAAGCCTATATGTACTATTAGCATAGATTCATTATTATTTCAGTTCCATAAGATGGGATCCTATTAATAACTCTATTATCCCAATAAAAATTTATTATATCTGCAATAATAGTATAGAAAATAACCGAAATCCATAACTATAGAATTACTTACAGACCATACGCTTACTACTACATCATTTTTCACACAACTTACAACTTTATCAGTTAAAGTAATTTGATATGCACAAGCAAGGCCAATAATGAATAGTGCTATACACGCTAAGAATATACTTACATTGTAGTAAAACAGTAAGAACACAATTATCATAATAATTAACACAAGAAATTATTATCTCATAGTGTCTAGTTGAGCATTTTGCTAACATATAAGGCAGTAATAAAACTCCAAGACCAAAGCTTACTAGTATTCATTGTAAAATACTATATGTAATGTGCCTATCCATAGTGTACATCTCACGCAAGAATGTTGCAGACCACATGCATTTGCAAAACCTTCTAATGGATCAATCACAAAACTGCCAAATAAGTTCATCAGTAAAATATCCTTATTGAATACAATCTTGCTTAAATTTTTGATATTTATTTTATCTAAGGTATTAACCTTTAGGTATGGCTACAAATGTAGCTAAAACAAACAACAACCCAAGAATCACAAATGCAATAAGCGCATGGTCCATCCAAACTTATCAAATAAAATATATGACGGTTTAGTGGCAAATATATACTACCTTAGATACCAATAACAGCTGACATGCTAAACATTATAGCAAATTTTTCTCACTGTAATAGATACTTATTCTTTTAAAGAGTCCAAGCACTGAGACAGAGGACCAAATGCCAGTAATTACTCTTTCATCAATATAATAATTACAATTATTAGAACTAACTAAAGGTACGGCACCTAAAGAGGTCAACATAATACAAAGCGGCATGATGCATTTGACACCAAATCTATCTAGTAAAATACTTACAGAAATGTGTACTAGCGCATAGCCCACATAATACAACTCTTCAAATTGCCCTATCTCTACTGCTACTATACTGAAACTTATTATTAATTCAGGAGCTATAACATTTGGTATCACACGTAGTATATACTGATATGCGTAAAACAGCAATGCTAATAATCATATTAAAAAATTTTTCTATAGCATCAATCTCGCCTAAAATTAGGGAATATAGGTATTTTAGTTACGAGAAACAATACTTTTATAAAAATTTAGTATTAATTAGAAATTAAAAAGTACATGATATCATAGTTTATAAATTAAAGTATCTAAGGTAAAAGAACTACCTAAGTTTAAGCGGTAGACATTTTAAATATTCAATAAATTTAGTAAAATTCAAGAATCTCAATAGCCTAGCTATACAGACATACAATGAATTGTCACTTTTAAGCTTGATTAACATAGCTCTAAAATTCAAGTTTTCAATAGCTTATAATAGATTAAGCTAGAACTAGCATTACAACCACTTCAATGTACTTCTTTCAAAATTCATATATAAAGCTTAAAATTGTAAATAGCAGCATCAAATTAAATCTTAAACCAAGCAAATTCGCGTTTATTCACATTTTCAATATATTATTCTATACTTCTTTTCTCAATTTTGAAAGAAGTCTGCTGTGTTTTGAGTTAGATATTTCAGCATCCGTATACTGATCTAGTTGTAAATGTATTTTGGTAAATTTAAATTATGCATTTCTTCTCTTCTTGATATACTTTCAGTTTTAACTACACTGCAATCTTTTCCTCCCACTCACTTAAGGTAACAGGCTCATAACACAATCTTCTTAGTATCTCAATAATCTGAGGTAAAGCTTCAACTGTATTTGATTTGTTGTCATGGTCATCGAATAGCATGATTGCTCCATTACGTACGTTGCTTATAACTCTTTTAACTAAGATCTCTGGTTTATCACCTTGCCAATCTAGAGAGTCAACTATCCATAATATCGAATACATATTCAATCGATTAGTATTTTCAATCAAATTATCATCCTGACATCCATATGGTGGGCGAAACCATTTTACATCTTGCTCTGTTGCATTTTTAATTGCCGTGCTTGTCCCAGTTCTTGCAATTGTTCTTCACTTGAAAGCGATGTTAACTTTCTATGCGACCAAGAGTGATTGCCAAGCTCATTTCCTGCATTATAGATTCTCTTTACTATCTCGGACGTTTTATTTATACGTTCACCAAGAAGAAAAATGTCGCTTTGCTTTGTAGCTTTCTAAAGCATTAATAATATCGTTTACTCTATTGTTAGATGGTCCATCGTCAAATGCGAGCGCAACAAATTTATCACCATTATTTAACCAATTTTTTATGTTACTTAAAGTTCTATACGATAGATCTAAATTACAACTAAGCCCGCGGCATGGTAAATTAAAATTACAACCACTACAGAAAACTGTGGTTGAGCATAGCAAAAGAAAAATTGTTGTTAGCCATCCTTTCAGCCATGCCATCTTCGTACCTTTTATCCTGCCTTATTACGACTATAGACCTAGTCCATGAAATCAGAAACATCAACTTTCTTCTGCAAACAAGCAGCAATAACAGTATTTATCATTAAGAATGCAATTGTCATTGGACCAACGCCCCCAGGCACTGGAGTAATAGCTTTGACTTTTTCTTTTACTCGATCAAAGTCAACATCACCTACAAGCTTTATTTGCCCTCCTATATTTATACTATTTATGCCAACGTCAATCACTATTGCCCTTTTCTTTATCCAGTCTTTTTGGAAAAAATTTGGCTTTCCAATCGCTGCAACTACTATATCTGCTTTGGAGCAATATTCAGCTAAATCCCTACTTTGTGAATGCAAAATGGTAACAGTGCAGTTTTCTTGCAATAACAGGTAAAACATCGGTTTACCCACGATGTTTGATCTGCCGATCACAACTGCGCTTTTACCTGAAAGATCACGTTCAACCGATTTAATTAAATGCAAAGAACCTTTAGGAGTACAAGGTATAAGACAATTATTTTCACCTTTGACTAATCGGCCAACGTTTTCATCATGGAAGCCATCTACATCTTTTTCAACACTTACTGTGTTAATCACTCTGTTCGCTTTAATATGGTTTGGTAAAGGCAATTGTACTAAAATACCATGCACAGACGGATCTGCATTTAACACATTAATTTTTGCAATTAATTCACCTTCTGAAATATTATCATGCAAAACAACAGTCTCGGAACTTATACCTATTGATTCTGCTTTTTTTTGTTTATTACGGACATAGACTTGACTTGCTGGATTACTACCCACAAGAATTACTTTAAGACAAGGAAAAATGTTGTGCTTCTTCTTTAAAGTATCGATTTTTTGTGATAACTTCTTGCACAGGTCAATTGCTATTTTTTTGCCATCAATGATAATTGCCACTTGCTATACTCCTTGCCATCCTTTGAAACCAGGTAATTTGATACCAAATAAACTTAATACTTTGCCAATAGAATGATTTATAATATCTTCCAAAGATTTTGGTTTAATATAAAAAGCTAACATCGGCGGAGCAATAATTGCCCCCATCTCCGTTAATTTTAACATATTTCGTAAATGACCAAGATGTAGTGGTGACTCTCGCACCATAAGAACTAATTTCCTTCTTTCTTTTAGCGTTACATCTGCAGCTCTCGTTAATAGGTTGGAAGTGACACCTGACGCAATTTCGGACATTGTTTTCATAGAGCATGGAGCGATAATCATCCCTAAAGTTTCAAACGAACCGCTCGCTATTTTTTCTCCTATTTTTTCTTCAGAATAGTAAAAATCTGCAAGTGATGTGATGTCTTTAAGACTTTCTGCAACTTCATGGGCCAGGGTAATTTTTCCAGCACGACTTATTACTAAATGAGTTTCATAGTCAGCATCTTTTAGCACTTCCAAAATACGCAAACCAAAAATAGAACCAGATGCTCCACTTATCCCAATTATAATTCTGCTATTCACTTGACTCTTTTTCGCAACTCATTCCAAATACACGTTTATAAATATTAAGCAAAATTTCTTGTTCTCCCATGTCATCATCCATTTTTCTCAGCCTGCAATCTGTTTCATCACCTTTGTATATTCCAACCTTTATATGTAGTTTTTGTATATACATCATGAATGTGATCTTGCACATCCTTCATTTCTTGCTCGAGTTTTTCGATTTTTTTCTATATAACCTTTTAACTTATCAGCTGTTATTTTTACTGTATTTTCCATAAACCTAACTAATTAATCGCTGCCATAGTATTATCAGTTTTTACTTGTACTTCAATAACAGTGATAATATTTTTATCTTTTTTCAAAATCTTGAAATGAAAACCATATATGAAAAATTCTTCACCTTCGTCAGGAATGCGCTCTATCTCATTCACAATCATACCTGCTAGAGTTGTAGCTTCTTCATCAGAAAGATTCCAGTGTAATTGTCTGTTAATGTCCCTAATAGTTGATTTTCCTTCGATATGATATACATTGTCAGATATTTTCTTTATAAAATTCTCCGTGATTAAATCATGCTCATCGGAAATTTCTCCAACTATTTCCTCCAATATATCTTCAAGAGTTACAATTCCCTGCAGGGCTCCATACTCATCAACAACAAACGCAAGATGTTTTCTGTTTTGACGGAAATTATGTAGCTGAAAGCTAAGTGGTGTGCTTTCTGGTAAGAAACAAGGTTTTGACATAATTTTGGTAATGTCAACCTCCTCTATTTTATTATCCTTTTCACGCAAAGCGTTTATTAGATTCTTTACGTGAACCACTCCTACAATGTTATCTGGTTCTTTTTGCCATAAAGGCACCCTACTGTGACTACTGATTAAAATTTCTCTTATCAATTCTTCTTTATTTCGATCTATATTAAGAGAAAATAAGTTTCTCCTGTGGGTCATAATTTCCGATATCTCTGTCTCAGCTAAATCAAGTATGCTGCTTAACATATCTAAATCCTGTTGTAACATGGTTTCTTCACTGCGATGAAGAGTAATCATATTACGCATTGCATCCGCCGCAGATATTACTTCCCTATTTTTATGAAGCCCACATAACTTCAAAATAAGATTGACAATGAACTGAATGCCTAATGTCAATGGAGAAAAAATCCTGACAAAAAACAGTATAAAATAAGTGGAAAATAATGTAAATTTTTCGGGATTTTGCATGGCGTAAGTTTTTGGTAACACCTCGCAAAACAGCAAAATACAAAATGTCATTATAATCGTTGATAGAAATACGCCTTCACTTTCAAAGAAATTCATCAATATCGCTGTAAATAAAGCGGAACAAGTAATGTTAATAATCGTA
Organism: Wolbachia sp.; assembly: GCA_051710285.1. Taxonomy (GTDB): domain Bacteria; phylum Pseudomonadota; class Alphaproteobacteria; order Rickettsiales; family Anaplasmataceae; genus Wolbachia. Next base: position 15,221 of record JBPETD010000001.1, on the reverse strand, counting down.
TTGCCAAGCAGCATTGTTCCTATTGTTAATTCTTTTTTACTTAACAGGCAATCTATTATCTTGGCCCTTTTGTTACCCTCTAGCTTTAGCTTATTAACACGAGATCGGCTGATCGAGGTTAGACCTATTTCTGCTCCAGAAAATAAAAACGATAAAATCAATAAAACAAAAATTACCGATAATATTGAAACCAATAACCAATTCATTAAAGTATGATGTTATTGTGACAAAAAATAGAGTTAATCTTACATGTTATAAGAAGCATTCGCGAGTTTGAAATTTTATATAGCTGGACTTTATATTTCTAAAATATTTATATATCTTTAATCTTAAAGAACAAACTATAGAGTGCATTACACGCTGCATCCACATGTTTATCCTGAATAATAAGTGGAGGTGTTATTCTCACTACCCTATTATCTAGAACTCTAGTCATTATTAAACCTTTGTCAAGGGATCGGCTAACAATTTTGTCAGCCAAAGGAGCTTTAAGCTCTACTCCTATTAACAAACCCTCCCCACGAATTTCTGAGATTATCCTTGGAAATTCTTCAGATAATAGTAGTAATTTTTCTTTTAGATATTTACTAATCCTTCTAATATGGTCGAAAAAGCCTTCTTTCAGCACTATATCAAGCACCGCGTTACCAACAGTCACGGCAAGCGGATTACCGCCATAGGTTGATCCGTGAGTTCCTGGAGTAATCGCTTCTGCTATATAATTTCTTACTAAACATGCAGCTAATGGAAACCCGTTACCCATGGCCTTCGCACAAGTTAAAATGTCAGGTTCGATTCCTATATTTTGATAATGAAATAAAGAACCAATACGCCCATACCCGCACTGCACCTCATCAAAGCATAGGATCATTTTCTGAGATTTTGTTATTTCTCTTACTTTGTGAAGATATTCTATATCCAGTGTATACACTCCACCCTCGCTTTGTATGGGCTCTAAAAACACAGCAGCAGTTTCACCGCTAATTTTCTCCTCTAGTGCTTTAATGTTATTTCTTGGCACTTTATCAAAACCAGAAAGGAGTGGAGCAAAACCTTCGCGTAATTTTTTATTTATTCCAGCAGAAATTGCAGCAATACTGCGGCCATGAAACCCCCCTTCGATCGTAATAATGCGATTGCGCTTTTCTTGCCCTTTTGAATAAAAATAACGGCGAATAAATTTAATTGCAGCTTCTGTTGCTTCAAGTCCGCTTGAACAGAAAAAAACTTTATCCGAGAAAGTGAGTGCTGTTAAACGCTCAGCAAGCCTTTCTTGCTCGGGAATAGTAAAAATATTGGAGCAGTGCCATAATAAATCTGATTGCTCCTTCAGCTTATCCACAATATATGGATGACAATGTCCTAAAGAGGTTGTAGAAATACCCGCAGCAAAGTCTAGATATTTTTTACCATCTTTATCAAAAAGATATACCCCTTCTCCCCTAACTATAGGAGTTTCAAATCTATTGTACGCATTGATAATGTGATTCATTTAAGTTTTGCAAAACTATCTATATTATACTTAAAATACTCCCTTAACATAAAGCTTTTCCTTTGCTAAATTGTCGTTAGACTTTTCACACAACCGAAACAAACCAATTTTTGGCAGCGCGCTGAGTATTATGATTCAAAGCTTATTTTTGATCTGCAGGCTCAATGACAAAATTCAGTAAAACTCAGGGTGTTTTGGCAGATTGTATCAAATTATAGCGGCTACATGTCTTTTTCATTTTTATATTCAGCCAAATCGCACTTGAACTAAGCATCAGCAAATCATTGCAGCGCAATTTAAAGTATTATGAAGTCAAAATTCACCATTCGAGATTTCATTGCTTTTCTCATCTAGTAAATTTCATAAATGTTCATAGCTAATTGCAATCTATGAACGAACATTTTTTACAACAAGTGGTGTCATTACAGCACGCGACGTTGTAATTTAGGAATTTTATCAAGTAGGTGAACATAAAAATTATGCTAAAATATACAAATTTTATGGAGAACTAGATCTCAGTGTCGAGCACTAGGATGACAAGAAAACGAGGAGCTGAAATGCAAGGAAATGGGGCTACTGTGATAACAACGAAGGGCTACTTTCGCGGCACCCCTACTACTAGGATCAGATCACAATTTTCATGCAGTTATGGACCTTATCCAGAAAAGCTGGAGAGAAAGTTGAAAATGTTTTTACAAAAAAGATGATACCAATAAAAAGGATACATTCTATTGAGGTATAAACTATGTTATCATCCAAGCGGAATGATATTAGTTTAGTTTTGTTGAAAACTTAAACGATATAACCACTTTCAACAACCAAAGCGTAAGAAGATTTTTTTGAAACCAGTTGTTGCTTCTATAGATCAATATATCTCTTTTCTTCGTTACTTTCTCTTCCTTCTATAAGCCTCTGAGTATGTTCAACCTGCAATTTTGCTCTCTCTTGTAAAATTGACCAATTTTTAAGCTATCTATTATGTTACTAAGACTGTAGTTATTTGAGTAAATTGCTCTTTTGTCAAATTTGGTTTATCGAGATCTTTTTTTAGCTTTTGTAATTTATCACTCTCCATGATACAAGAATCATTTAGGTAATTTGATACTTTCTATAAGTATTCTCTACTACTCTCATACACCCCATGAGTGTTAACATTCTTAGCTAGAGCATGGGAATATCTTTTTATACCTTCAAAAGATTTAATAACAGTCCTGATGGTTCAAATGATAGTTTACTATCTGTTGCAGAGTAGGCTTTGATATCTGGCCTTTCTCAAGGCTCTTAACCTTTGTCTCTAGCTCTTAGCAACCTCTCTTTTGAAGTCAATTAAACTATTTTTACGTTTTTAGCTATCTAACTTTTTCCACAGCGCCGAAACTTTTTATTTTAGTGTCATTTTCGCTAACTTTTGCTTCTATGGTGGCGATCTTTTTACTCTTATCCTTCTATCCTCTTATCTATAATGCTCTTGCCAACCTCCTTTCTTTTTCGAATTTATCTAAGGTTAGATTTCCCGCTTTAATTTATTTAGTTCCTTCCTAAAACTGACTTGCTCTTTTACAAGTTTGCTCATACTTGAAGGTAAATTAGATCGCTATTTCAGGTTATAGATGAATTTTACCGGTATCATGAACAGCTTTAACATGTTCTTTGAGTGTACTAATACCTGTTTTGCTATATTTGCATGAGTCACGCTCTATCTCTATTAGCTCTGCTCTAATTGAAAGTCCTTTATATCTTTTTGCTAAGTAAACCTAATTTCTGTACGATCCAAAATATTCTCCTTGCTGTGCATTTCCTGTTTTCTGAGGAAATTTTCCCTTAGCCATGTTTAATATAAGTTTATCATCTTGAAGATTCCTATCTTGATCATATTTGGTTTCTCCTAACTCAGCCGTTTTATTTCATAACTCAGTAAAAGTATTTTACAAACTTTTTACTGATCCTTTTACTTTTTTACAACTGTGAGTACTAGCTTGCCAGCTTCAAAACCTTTATCTGCTGTTTTATACCCAGCACTTCTGACCTTTTCTAACTTATCAATATCTCTTTCAAATTTATTCAAGCTATTTTCTAAAATTTTATTTAATTCTTTGACTTTTTCTCTGCCACAAAAGCTTTTAATGTTAATATCACTCTCATTAACTTTTGCCTCCATTATTACAATTTTTGTTATTATCTGCTGCTGCGGTATTTTTATTACTAGCTTTTCTCTTCTATAATGCAATCTTACCTCTTCTTTTTTTAACTCATGTATTTCTTCCTTAAGCCCTTTTTGCTCTTCCATAAGTTTAACAGTATTTGAGGTCGAATAAAATAAGCTTTTCAAATTGTCACTTAATTCTTTGCGAGCATCCATAACAATATCCCATCTGCTTTTATTACGCTCACACTTGCATTGTCATATTTACCCTTAGCATGTTCTGTTTTCATTATTTCTACAATACTGCTAAGATTATCAAACCTTTTAATTAATATTGATTACCTTACACTACTATAACCTCGTGACCTCTGACTAGTAATAACATTTGCAATCTCGTCATCACATTTTTTAATATTAGCAATGTACTTTTCAATGAAAGTTTCAATTGCTGTTGGACGTCTTTTCTGTACCATACTTAAGATACGTTATTGATCATTCATGGTCTCTATGATTGAGTTATTGTGCTTTTGAACATCAATAGCTTGTTTCTTATACTCGTTAATTTGTTTTAAAAAGTCTTTATCTGTTTTCTCTATATTAAAACGTTGTGAGATTTCTTTAGTTCCATAACGTTACCTCAATTTCAATTAAACATAATAACAATGTAACACTTGAATGTTAATTTTCAGTTTAATTAGTAAATTCCTCCATAAATTAACCTTGGTTTGCATCAGACTTCTTACATAATATAATATGGCCTTGCGAAAAGTTCAATGTCTACGCAGACTCAAGAAGCATCGCTATAGGATTCTCTATATAATGCTTAAAGGCGTTTAAAAATTTTGCCCCTAGTGCTCCATCAACTGTTCTATGGTCAACAGAAAGTGTTACCATCATTATTTCTGCTATCTCTATTTTTTCATTGATAACAATAGGCTGTTTCTTGGATGTACCAACAGCCATAATGCAGGACTGCGGCTGATTAATTATAGCGCTGAAAGTTTTTATACCAAACATGCCTAAGTTGGAGATAGTAAACCCTCCTCCTTGAAATTCTTCAGGTCTTAATTTTCCAGATCTTGCTCTGTTTACCAGATCCTTCACTTCTTTTGATATAGATAAAATACTTTTTTTATCAGCATTTTTTACTATGGGGGTGATTAGTCCATCTTCAAGTGCTACAGCGATTGAAATATCTATATTTGCATATTTCAATATTTTATCATCTATCCAGGAAGAATTTACATCAGGAAATTTCTTCATGCTGAAAGCCACGGCTTTTATAATTAGATCATTAATTGTTACTTTATTGTTTCCATCTGTTAAATTAATCTCATTTTTAAGCGATATTAGCTTATCAACCCGGTAGTCTATAGTTAAATAAAAGTGCGGTATATTCTGTTTAGACTCAATTAGGCGTTGTGCTATCACCTGGCGCATGTTGCTTACTTTGATTATAATATCTTCACTTGATCTTTCATGATTTTCAATTTGCACATCACCGTCTAAAAACTCCAATACGTCAGCTTTAATGATACGGCTATATGGCCCGGTACCTTTTAATCGTTTTATATCCACATTTTCATTTTGAGCTATTTTCTTAGCTAATGGGCTTATTTTTATTCTACTCTCTGTTGTTTTGGTATCTTCTTCTTTTCTGGATTCCAGTGTCAAGCACTGCGATAACACTGAAGGGTGAGATGACATTGAAGTGTTAGATGATACTAAAGGGTTGAATGACGCTGAGGAGTTAGATGACATTGAAGAGTTATCTGGCACTGAAGAATTGGATGACGTTGAAGAGTGTGCTTCAACTTCTCTCTTAGCTTCAACATTGGTAGTAGAAACTAGAACATAGCTATCAAGTGCACTACTATCTTCTCCTTCTTCCAGCATTAGAGCTATTGGTTGATTTACAGGCACGCCACTTGCTCCCTCTGATATTAGAATTTTTGCTAAAACTCCTTCATCCACAGACTCAAACTCCATTATGGCTTTGTCAGTCTCTATTTCAGCAATTACATCACCCACCTCAACTCTATCTCGCTCTTTTTTACACCACTTTACGATTTTCCCCCCAGTTTTGCTCATTGTAGGGGAAAGAGCAGGCATTAATATTTCTATTGGCATCTATTGTAAATTAAAAATCTATTCAATTTTTAATTTACTCTTTACCTTATGTCAATTTAATCGTGAATTATGATGAATAAACCACTTACGCCACCAAGTGAGTGACGCTAGAATCTTGGTTCAGAAATAGATCTGCTATTATTCTATTGTTTTATTGTTTAGTCTAACTTGTTTGTCAGCAACTTTGTTTTAATAAAATCAAATAAAGTCAATATTGAGAACAGGAGCAGGGTTTCACTATCTTATAATATGGATATACACTTGCAAAAATCTACCCCTAAAAGGGATAGAAGAGTTTAAAAACTGGGAAAAGGTTTGTAATATAAAAGAAGACTCGGACGGATAAAAAGTAATCTGCTCAATAACGGGCGCTACGCGATGACAAAAAAGATATTTATGAAAATCAAAACAGAATATGGATAGTAAGATTACTATAAAAATAGACGAATACATTCTACTAGAATAGAAAAATGCAATGGGAAATGGTGCTTACTATCCTCCTCAAAACGTAAGAAATGGATACAAAAGAGTATATATATGGTGTTGATTTAGGTTGAAAAAGGAAATCTTGGATTGGTAGTAGTTTTCGAACCTTCTGTGGCAGGCTTTTCAGGTAGTGCATAGGGGTGTATTATTGATTTCTGGAGGGGAGACCCTCAAGTGGAACTTCTTTCTTCCGTAGAGCTATTACATTACACACAAAACTCCTAAACATCTCCTTAGCAGATGAATTTAAAACTTGTATAATAAACTTTTCACTCTGCTCTTTTAGCGATTAATCCATTCTAGAAATCAACTCAGAAAACTTGCTATCTTCCTTTTCAGCTTCACTTCTTATTTTATTTCCTATACTTTCAATATTACCATGGTCAATTTTCTCTTTTGTTATGCTGAATGAATTTGTAATGTCTTGATATTTAATCTTATATTCGCCACTGCCGGTTATACAATTAGCAATGGAATCGGACATTTCACTTGCAGCCAAGTTGTGTATAGCGTAAGCCAAATAATTGTCATGATTTTTAATGTTAAATTGTTGTTCTATTAACCTAAAAATCTTATTACTCAGAGATATAAAGCACCCAATTACATTAGCTGTACCTTTTTGGTAAAATACAGCAATTTAACTAAATAGCAAATTAATACGTGATTTACTTCAATCAATTATTTAAGTAAGAGGCAAAATTCATGATGTTAAGGCACATTAAGCTACGATTTAGAACATTTTGGCTCTGATCTTATCAATTCATTTTTAATTTCTTCTTTAATTGTATCGATTATATCGAGATCAAGTTTCTTTATTGATGAATCATTAATTGTAATATCTTTTAGATTGTCTACCATCTCATCAACAGCAACATTTATTTTACTTTCATTAATCTTGTTAAACATAGATTTAATCTATGCATAACTAAGAGAGCCTTTACTATAACTTTCATTATCTTTATTAACACAACCACCAGCACCATGTGTCTTATTTAGTATAGCTTTTATTGCATTTTGCTACGTTTTATACTTAATCTCACCATCATCTATATATATGCTATTTTATTATCTTCAATAGAACTTAGCTTATCTCCCATTCGTAATTTCCTCTTTTAGCTTTAAATCTTGTTTATGAATTATTGTATCTATGTAATCCATTCTCCCATAGGTGTTCTGTATTTACCCAACCAGCACAGTAATTAATGGCTGGCAATCTTTTGCCTGTACGAATTACACATTTCTATCCAAGTTGGCTCCATCTTTATTTGATAGACTATCTTCTTGTCCACTACTCCTTCCATAACTTTAACTTTAATTATAAGGTGATTAGGATCAATTTTTAGTTTAGCTTTAATATAATCTCTCCTGACATTCATGGTCTACTTGCTGTAGAGTGAGCAGTGTTTTATATGACCTACTTCACCATCTCCACATACCTCTCTATTTCAACATAATCATATTGCAATAAGTCATCTGTATAGCCATCTTCAAGATCATAAGTTTTCCGATCCTTCTCTTCAATATCTTGTTTCTTCTTTTCTAATTGCTTCTTGATTATTTTTTTAATTTTGCTTTTAAACCTGGCAAGTCAAGCCTGCGCAATTTTATCAGCATAAAAACCTCTGATCTGTTTCCTTTAACCAGTTGATCTTTCAATTGTGTGCACTTTTGCATTTCACCTTTTTCATTTTTAGTGTTTTACCATCCTTATCTTTACAACCCACTTCATCGTACATTAAATAAAATGGCTTGCCTTTTGTTCAAGTATTGTGTTGAGCGTCTACATGCTCTATCTAAATAGAGACAGCTATCTTGACCTTATACACATTTTTCTTTATGCCTCCATCTATTAATTTATGCACTATCTTGTATTTGTTGCAACTCTGTTTTATATCTATTTCATCATCCTTTTCCGCAATACAATTACTTCTGTTTGTGTTTCTTCAGGAATGTAAATATATCCATGCTTATTGAATATTATTTTATCTAGCTCACCCTGTTGCTTTAACAAAACATTAGTTGTTTCATTGCAAGGAAAATAATAAAGTTGATTCGACTCCTTTGAATAAACAGTATTGTACTTAACGTAACTTGCCACATCGATTTTAATAATATTGTCTTACTTTCTTTTTTAAGTACAAACTCTTCTGATTCTAGCTTCGATCCGGAAAACAAAGCATCTTTCTTTTAGAGTTTGTTTGATTCTTGCTCTCATGCACCTTACTTCTATTTTTGGTAGTCCCATATCATCTAATTCCAAATTAGTTGGTCCTTTTACTAGATTCGTCAAGGATTTGTACACTGTAATCAACACCATCAGGAAACCGGATCCAAATATTAGGAGTAAGTCCATATTTTCCAAAATTGCAAACTGAGGATTCTTTCTTAATATACCTTCTATAACATCAGCGATGTTACTTTCATCATTACTATTCTTAGTTGTTTTAACTATTCTCAGTTTTATCACTCTAAAAGACCGTTGGTCAATTTTTCCTATCTTCACTAGCATTAAAATTGCTCTCTAAAATATAATAGCCGTCACTATAATTTCTATTTACTTGTTTCATACAACTTTCTCTGCTCATCTCTACTTTTATTTTCAACGTATTTTCATTTATTACCCTCACTACTTCAGGCTCTAGGGCAGGTGGTACCGAAAACAACGAGTAGGAAATTGCAATCTTCTTTGAAATTCCTCTTTTCGGTAACGCGGTATTCAGTGCAGAGTTTATTTTCTGTACGTTTCAAAGTAGTATGTAGTACCATTCTTATCTAAGATAGAATGCCTCATAACATCACTAGGATTATGGCTCTTCTCAGCCTTATCCTTTTGTACTTTCTTGAAAAATCTAACTTTTCTCTGATTTCTCCGTATTTTCCTATTATGTCACCAATTATTACCTTAACCTTAGAATCAAAGTAATCATTTTTTATTTGTTATAGGGACAATTCTAATTTGTGGAGGTGACATCGCAAGTTGTTCACAGAATGGGATGATCAGATGCAAGTACTACAGTAGCACATTTTATTTTTTATCCCCCTTACCTCACGAACAAGTATCACAAACTTTTGCCATTTCCTCCAGGGTGGAAAATATTCGCTCCCCAACCCCAGCCTCCTACACAAAAGTTGAAGAAGTACCACTCAGGCAAGCGCGCTCTTTTGGCTACAAGCATATATCTTATGAGAATTAGCAAATTTTACTTTTTCTTCATCAGTGACACCTTTTGCCAATTCCGATTCAAGACCTTGAACAATTTCTGCTCCAGCTCTTGTTTTATCTCCTTCTCAGTCTATAAAAACTGCTGCTGAAACTACAGCTTCACTCTCTTGTATTCCATATATTTTTGACAAGACGTTCTACTATACAATTCATGACAATTATCTCCTTCATAATCACATATTATAATTTTCGGATTAAAGTAATCACTAATTCCTTGATCTTTCACTGCTTTGACTTTAATATACTGCAATAATTTTTCGTCGAAATTCAAGTCCATCCCGACTGCCACGAAAAAGTTCTTAATATCCTTGTCTGTCTTACTTAAATTTGCCTTGGTGTGAGTATTATTCCATACGAGAGATGAACGCTCAGCATACCAATGATACGAAAGACTAAATGTCAAAAGGAATATAAATAAAAAGTTAAGCCTTGCACTTTTCATAAAACACTGGTAACCACTTACTAACTTCTTCACCTTTTTCTTTTATTGCTTCGTACATATACTTTATAGTATCTATATTAGCTGAAAGTATGTGTATTTCTTGCATATCTTTCAAATCTAAATTTAAAGTTACTAATCCTTCATATTGTTTTATCAAAAACAAACCTTCATTCGTTGGTGTTTGCAGGATTATATTTAGTTCCTCTTTCGATAGAGAAAATGCTTTCATGTATAATCTATTTGCATTGATGTTCGGCATCAAAATCCTTGTATCAACGTGTTTATCTAAATATTGAGTAAATTTGCTAGCAAATGCCAGATTTAAGTTTTCAGTACTTAAAATTACCACAACATTTAATTTTGTCATCCTGTGCATCCAGTTATCAAACTCTTTCTCTGTAGGAAAAATATTACTTATCTCCCATGCTTCATCCAAAACAAGTATTGTAGGCGAGCCATTACATTTTGCTTCAAAAGAGTATAAGAAATAGTAAAGTATCACGGACATACATTCCTTTCGTTTCGTAAGATTTGCAGTATTGAGAGATATAGTTCTCATTTTCCAATCAATGTCTGATTCATCACCATCTTGAAATAAATAAGCAAACTCACCGTCATTGCACCATTTACTTATCTTTCCCTCGAGGGGTAAGAGCACTTCAGAAATTTGTGAAATAGAACGCGACTCCCTTGGTATAGCAAATATAGAATTTACAATTTTTTTTATCTTCTCCTCCACATTTACCGAGTTTGTATCAGCCACCATTCTTTTGATCAGTTCAATTAGCATATTGCGATTGGAAGCACTATCTTCAATGTTTAGTGGATTAAATTTCAAGCTTTCATCTTTATATTTTGGATCAATTATGTAGTATTTACCGCTCACCGCTTTAGTAAAAATTATTGACTTTCCGGTGTTGTCTAATATGATAATTCTATGATCAAATTTTCTTGATTCTGACAACAGAAAATTTATTAGAGAAGTTCTACCTGAATTCGGAGCGCCAAGTATCGTAGTATGACCACTGTTTTTCTTTCCATGAAAATTAAAAAAGTAAGGACACCCTTTTTTTGAGAAAAAGATCGTTACTACTTCCTTCCACCTTCCTCCTTTTAATGTACCTGACCTAAAATCATGTAGCATAGCAAAGCTGCAGGCATATTTTTTTAATATATTTTTCGGTTGTGTAACAAAAGTAAAATTTCCTGAAAGTTGCGCCCAAAAATGATCCTCCATATGTAGATCAGTTCTAAACATCATCAAACCAATTAACGACATTACTGCGGATAAATCGCTGATGTTTTTGGCTAGTCTCTTTTTATCGTCAGCAAAAATTGTAAATATAATTTTCTGTTGACAAAAGTCAATAGCAGAAGTTTTTTCCAGTTCTATTATTTCTTTGATTTCTGGGTTTTGAAGTAAGATACTGTCTTCACTGACTTGCAGTATATTAATCTGTTTTTTGAATTCTTTGACTGCTTTGTTATTACTAGTGAATATTATTATTTCTGTAATAATAAACTCAGAGTCAAGTTGTAAACACCTATCTATATTTTCTAAAGGGATTTCCCGATATTCCTTTATACAAAAAATAGAACCAAATTTCTGTTGATTTTCAAATGTTGTTTGAAATGTATTAAAACCAAAAGCTATCTTTAAGTTTTTAACATGTTGCGACAGATCACTTTCACATATTTGGTAATCTTTGTGTGTTAACGTAACAATATAATGGAGAAATTTCATCATTTCAGAATATATTTTACACTCACTAAACCTTAGGCCCAGCTTTTTAGCCCTGAAAGGCTCCAAATCACTTTGAATTAAATCAGTTACCCTTTGTAATTCTCGATAGTTTTCTTGTAATGACAGCTTATGCTGATTTTTTATTCTACTCAGAAAAAATGAATTATTATTATTCTCACCAAAATCGCTAAATAATACTACGATGTATAATTCGTTTATATACTGCAGTTTACTATCAGTGAGTTTATTAAGCCACGTTGAATGTAGCTTATCAGAAAAATCTCCAGTTTTATTCCATTTTAAGCTCAGTTTATTATGCTTTCGGACAGTATGAATCCAAACAGTGAAATATAAGCTATCGATATTTTTTGATATGCTTTTTCTAATTTCAGTTCTAAGGTCACTGTAATTATCAGCAGAGGAATAATCTTCTAATTTGATTATTTTTAATAATTCTCCCTGTTTTGTTAGTATGGTTTCTTCATCATAATGACAAGCGTAAGGGATAAAATCTAAATCAATGCTTTCTAATAATGCTAAATTATTCTCTTTTTTAATCTTAGTGTTAATTGCTGGTATTTTTGGCTGCATACAACATCATGTGCGTTCAATAAAGGAGTGATACTTAATTTTTATCTTTTTCGTTATCAGGTTTTACTTTTACAAAACTAAACTTCTCTTTCAAGTAGTCAGCTGCCCTTTCAGTACTACCAAACATCATGACCAGTACACCAAACATTATCATGAAAAAGATCAGTCCCCTGAACAATATTGCAAGTATCACTGCAGCTATACATAACCCTATGATTGTCGAAGGACTCATATTTTTTAAGGTATCCTTAACTGAAAATGAAGAAATAAAAATTTTTACCGTTTCTTGTACATCCTTTAGTTCATTACCCACTGGAATCGCCTCGCCTGAGTATGATGTAAAAACAAAGCTTAATAGGGCTATAAAAACTAAAACTCTATTCAATTGAATGCGCATCAACTAAATATCTTTTAAACACCACATGACTATAACAACTTTTACATCAACAAGCAAGAACTGAATTTGTTTGTCTAGTACGAGTAACATATATTTAATTTTTACCGCTGTTACCAACATGAATAATAGGGCTCAAATTGGTGAATGTTAATTCACTTGAAAGAAGAGTTAAATACCGCGTGACTGCTGTTATAGCCAAGCACTACAGACATAATCAACAATCCTGCCACTACCACAATGTCAACAAAGTCATTATTCCGGCAATAAGAAATCCTATTGCAGAGAGAGCGCAACCTATTGTAAGTGAAACGCGAAAATTTCTGTTATTGAGTTGATTTGTAGGCTCTGAGTTTTCATTTTCTTGCTTCTTTAGCTTTCTTCTGGATTCTGCTTTGGTGGTTATATTTTATACTCATCCTCTTTTTGTGTATTACCATTACTAATTAGATCTGCTTGGTCACCTGAAATTTTATTTTCTTGCTTCTTTGGCTCTCTTTGTAGGCTACTTTAGTTGCTTAGTTTCTTTTTTGTGGATTATTGCTTTTTAGCATGGTCTAATGTTTGACTTACACTGCTGCTTACTGCCAATGGTTGACTTTCCCATTCGGTACGGGGACGTACTTGCCACTATCTGGATCACCACTGAGCTCAATGGTTTCTATAGATTTCTTTAACTCTTCTTCATCATTTATTTCTAAATTTTCATGGTCTTGATTTTGAATAATGTTATTAGGATGATTTTCATCAACGATCTTGCTAATAGCATCTGAAGTTATTAGTCTCATAACTGTTACTTCTATTTCCGTTTTTGCAATTAGCTCTTTTGACGTTGTCGACCTTTTTTACTTTATTATTTCTTTTCACAACTCTAAAAGTATGCTCTTGCATTCTTCTTCGCTACTCTACCTAATAATGCCTAAAGTTATTTTTAATACTTACCTATTTTTCTGGTTCTAATTCTTTTGATTGTATTATTCCTTGTAACAAAGCTGGAAAAAGGTTTTGATATAATACTTGTAATGTCTTTGATGTTCCTTTTCTTCTGCTGATTCTTCTAATTCAATTTGTTCTCTCAGCAATTTTTCTAATTTAGTTAACACCTTAGGATTAGCCCCTACTCTAATAATTCTCTGTATTTTGTAAGAGTTTTACCTTTATGATTTTCTTCTTACCTTGTTATATATAGCCCCGTACAGATCACAATCTTCTTTATTATTCAAAGATTGAATAAGCTCTTATATTTTAGCGGGCAAAATATTTTTACCAAGTAAGGCAAGCATAGCATTCCTTCATACATAACAAAATATATAGACACCTCATCAGCGTTAATTTTACATTAAAACTTGGCAAGTATCCCTATTATAGAAGATTACGGCGGGATTTGCTTATTGGTTGATATTTGCTTTGTTAATGGTTGAGTTTCCACTTCTACAGTTTTATTTTCGATATAATTGTTTGCCTGTTGAATTAACATATTTATCACTTCTTTTACGGGCTTTTCCTTATCAACCATGCCAACGCTTTGACCGGCCATTAAAGATCCCGTTTCAATATCTCCTTCAATCACTACTCTTCTTAGGGCTCCAGCCCAGAATTTTTCTATTTCAAGTTGCCCATCTTCTTTTGAAATCTGTCCTTTTTGGTACTTATCAATAACTTCTCTTTGGTGCCTCACAAAATCATCGCTCGCTTTGTTAACTATGGCTCTTACTGGAATTACAGGAAAATCAGAACTTATTTGTACAGAAGAGACCGCGTTACGCGCAGCTGATTTAATAAATACCTCCTTAAAATTTTTGTGGGCAATCGACTCATTTGTGCAGACAAATAATGTACCTATTTGACAACCACTTGCTCCCATTTCTAGATAATTCACTATCATTTCGCCCCTTCCTATTCCGCCTGCAACAAACACTGGTGTTTGCTCATCTTTAAAGTAAGGCAATATCTCTTGCGCGAGAACAGAAGTGCTAACTGGACCTACATGCCCACCTGCTTCCATTCCTTCTATTATTAACGCATCAACCCCTATTCTCACTAACCTTTTCGCAAGACTTAATGATGGTGCAAAACACATAACTTTAGCGCCAACATTCTTGATCTTTTCTATACTAGGTTTTATCGGTAACCCACCGGCAAGAACTATATGGCTTACTTTTGCTTCAATACATACATCTATCAACTCACTCAAATTTGGGTGCATAGTGATTAGATTGACGCCAAATGTCTTATTAGTCAGTTTCTGTGTATCTGTGATTTCTTTTTTCAATAAGTCTGGAGACATAGCACCACATGCAATTACACCAAAACCACCAGCGTTTGAGATTGCTGAAACCAAGCTTCTTTCTGAGACCCAGCTCATAGCACCACCCATTATTGCAAACTCGCTACCAAGAAAATCCGTTCCTTTTTTCCAGAGATTGCTCAACATATAATCTATATAATGCGTTTAAAAATGCTTTGCTTATCTATCAATGTGCGTTTTAAAGCAGAAAGTATATGCAAGACTATAAAGAATATTATAAAGTGCACAAGTATTGAATGCAGACAATTTGTAGCACTCGCTATCTCTT